>DAIPLE010000002.1:0-29297 GCA_036769425.1 Actinomycetota bacterium | reverse complement strand
GGAGCGAGGTACACGTCGTTGTGGCGGCCGAGGTAGCACGAGTCGTGGTAGGTGACTCGCTCTTCGAGCGTCGCGCCTTGGAGGGCGAGTCGTCCGTCGTCGAGCAGTTCCATGAGGAATTGCGAGTGGTGCACGACCTCGTAGTTCCCGCCGAGTTGCGGGTATTCGTTCTTCAGGGTGTTGAAGCAGTGCGGACACTGCGTGACGATCTTCTTCACGCCGAGGCTCTCGAGGGCCTCGATGTTCTGGGTGGCGAGCATCTGGAAGATGTACTCGTTGCCGGATCGCCGAGCCGGGTCGCCGGTGCAGAGTTCGCTGGGTCCGAGGATGGCGAAGTCGATCCCGGCGCGTTGGAGGAGCTTGGCGATCGCCCGGCTGGTGCGCTTGTTGCGATCGTCGAAGCTGCCGGCGCAGCCGACCCAGTAGAGGTACTCGTGGTCGAAGGGTCCGGAGCTGTCGATGATCGGGATCCCGTCAAGGCCCTTCGCCCAGTCGGCTCGTTCGCCTTGGTTCATGCCGTACACGTTCGACGAGTTCTCCATCGACCGGTAGGTGGCGCCGAGCTCGGTGGGGAAGTTGCTCTCCATCAGGGACAGGTACCGGCGCATGTCGAGGATCTTGTCCAGGATCTCGATGTCAACGGGGCAGATCTCGTCGCAGGCCTTGCAGGTGGTGCAGGCCCAGAGTTCCTCGGCAGTGATCCGCTCGAACACCGAATCCGCGGTCACGGTGATGTCGTCGACGAGCCCCACCGGTGGCGAGACCGGGGGATCTCCTGTGGCGGCCATGACTTCACCGACTTTGAGCACGATCTCACGCGGATCGAGGGGCTTGCCGGTGGCGTGCGCCGGGCAGACGGACGTGCAGCGGCCGCAGATCGTGCATGCGTCGGTGTCGAAGAGCTGCTTCCAGGTGAAGTCCTCGACCGTTGACGCACCGAAGGTCTCGAGCTCGGTCTCCATCAGGTTCGGCATCGGCTTCATCGCGCCCTTGGGCCGGTCCGTCGGTCCGAGGTACATGTTCATCGGCGACGTGAACATGTGGCGCAGCTTCGTGGTCGGGAGGATCACGAGGAACGCGATGAACGCCCCGAAGTGAACCACCCACATGGTGCGGTGCAGGTCGGACAGGGTCCCGTGCGACCAGTGGGACCACAGCGCCGACAGTCCCCAGCCGACGAAGGACCACTGCTCGAAGTGAGGCCGGTTCTCGAGCGCGATCCGCAAACCCTCGATCAGGAAGCCGGTGACGCCGATGACGAGGAACGTCACGAGGATCACTGCGTCCTCGGGTTTGGTCTTGATGCGGATCCGGTACGGACGTTGCACGTATCGGCGTCCGATCGCCCACAGGATCCCGACGAGGAAGACGATCCCGAACAGGTTCGCGGTGGCCTTGTAGGCCTCGTAGACGGTCCCGTGGAGGAACTTCAGCGACGTCGGGAGCTGATGGTCGATCTCGAGGATCACCGTCGCGGCGAACAGGACGAGGAAGCCGAAGTAGATGCAGGAATGCATGACCCCGGCGGCAGGGTCTCGGAGGAGGGTCCGCATCCACACGCCGGAGCGGAACTCCCGGAGCCGACGGTGCGCGTTGGCGCGGGTCGTTCGCCGGTCGTCGGGACCACCGCGCGCGTAGTTCCGGACCCGCATCGAGACCAGCCATGCGCAGACGAACAGCATGGTCGCGACCGTGGCGTAGAACATCCAGTAGATCGGGTCCGGGACATCGACGAAGACCTGCCGCGCCGTGCGTGAGTTGTCGTGCCACTCGGTGATCCGGGGCAGCACACCCGACGCCAATGCACCGCCGGCGATCAGGAGCCCGAGGACCAAGACGACCTGGCTCGGCTTGAGAGGGAACCGACGACGCACGGAAGGAAACCTAATACCGTGCCTCTTTGGTCGGCCGACTACAGCTCCCGACGGTCAGGGAGGGTCGTTTACTCCCAGGTTTTGACGTCGTATTCGCGCAGTCGGTGCGCGAGGCCGCTCAGGAGCTTGTGGGCGAAGCCCGGCACCTCGTCGATCATCGCCGCGAACTCCCGCTGGCCGAGCACCATCAGCTCTGTCGGCGTCACGGCGGTCACGGTCGCGTTGCGAGGTGCCTTGTCGAGCAGTGCCAGGTCGCCGAAGAACGCCCCGGGTCCGAGGGTGGCCACCTTCTTGCCGTGCATGGACACCTCGGCGGTCCCGTCGAGGATGACGAAGAACTCGGCCCCGGCGGCCCCCTCCCGGACGAGGACCTTCCCGGCCGGGACCAGGACGTGCTCGGCCCGACGGTTGATCTGCTGGAGGTCCTTCTTCGAGCAGGCCGAGAACAGGGGCACCTTTGCGAGGTCGGGTAGCGCGCTCCGCCGAGTCATGTCGGCAATGTACCTGAGGGTGTCAACACGACCCATCCGGGAATAGGGCCCGGGACCAGAAAGTTGATACTGTCACACTCAAGCTTTTCTACCTGGAGGCACATAGATCATGTCCAAGGCCGTCGGTATCGACCTCGGCACGACGAATTCGGTCGTCTCAACTCTGGAAGCGGGCGAGCCGGCCGTTATCCCCAACGCCGAAGGGTCGCGAACGACCCCCTCGGTGGTCGCGTTTTCCAAGACCGGCGAGGTGCTCGTCGGGGAGGTCGCCAAGCGCCAAGCGATCACGAACCCGGATCGAACCATCCGGTCGGTCAAGCGTCATATGGGCACGTCGTGGAGCATCGACATCGACGGGCAGCACTACACGCCCCAGGAGATCTCGGCTCGCATCCTCCAAAAGCTCAAGCGTGACGCCGAGGCGTACCTGGGGGACACCGTCCAACAGGCCGTGGTCACCGTGCCCGCGTACTTCGACGACGCACAGCGTCAGGCCACCAAGGAGGCCGGCGAGATCGCGGGCCTCGAAGTCCTGCGCATCATCAACGAGCCGACCGCCGCCGCGCTCGCGTACGGGCTCGACAAGGAGAACGACCTCACCATCTTGGTCTTCGACCTCGGCGGGGGAACGTTCGACGTGTCGGTCCTCGAGCTCGGCGATGGGGTCTTCGAGGTCAAGTCGACCGCCGGGAACACCCACCTCGGCGGCGACGACTGGGACCAGCGGGTCATCGACTGGATGGTCGCCGAGTTCAAGGGCGCTCACGGCGTCGACCTCGCGGCCGACAAGATGGCGACGCAGCGACTCAAGGAGGCGGCCGAGAAAGCCAAGATCGAGCTGTCCTCGCTGCAGGAAACCACGATCAACCTGCCGTTCATCACCGCCACCCAAGAAGGCCCGCTGCACCTCGAGCTCAGCCTGTCCCGGGCGAAGTTCCAGGAGCTGACCGCCGACCTGCTCGACGCCTGCAAAGGCCCGTTCGAGCAGGCGATCCGCGACTCGGGACTCACGACCGACGGGATTCACCGTGTGATCCTCGTCGGCGGCTCGACGCGCATGCCGGCTGTTCAGGGTGTCGTCAAGGACGTGACCGGCAAGGAAGGCGACAAGGGTGTCAACCCAGACGAGGCGGTCGCCGTCGGCGCCGCGATCCAAGCCGGGGTGCTCAAGGGTGACGTCAAAGACGTCTTGCTCCTCGACATCACGCCGCTGTCGCTCGGCATCGAGACGAAGGGTCAGATCATGACCCGACTCATCGAGCGGAACACGACGATCCCGACGAAGCGCTCCGAGGTCTTCACCACCGCGGACGACAACCAGCCCAGCGTCGAGATCAAGGTCCTGCAGGGTGAGAGCGACATGGCGTACCGCAACAAGATGCTCGGCACCTTCCAGCTCGTGGGTATGCCACCGGCCCCGCGGGGCGTGCCTCAGATCGAGGTCACGTTCGACATCGACGCCAACGGCATCGTGCACGTGAGCGCGAAGGACCTCGGGACCGGCAAGGAACAGGCCATGACCATCACCGGGGGCACCGCCCTCGGCAAGGACGAGATCGACCGGATGGTCAAAGAGGCCGAAGCCCACGCCGAGGAGGACCGCAAGCGCCACGATGAGGCCGAAACCCGCAACAACGCGGACTCGCTCGTCTTCCAGACCGAGAAGCTCCTGAAGGAGCAGGCCGACAAGGTCTCCGCCGAGGATCGCACCAAGATCGAATCGGCGCTCGGGGAGCTGAAGACGGCGCTCGCCGGCGACGACATTGACGCCGTCCGCCAGAAGCACGAAGCGTTGCTCACCGCGAGCCAGGAGTTCGCGCAGCGCCTCTACCAGGCGGCACAGGCCCAACAGGCCGCGTCGGGTACCTCCGGCGAGGGGGCCGCGTCCGATGCCGCCCACCCATCCGACGACGAGGTCGCCGACGCTGAGATCGTGGACGAGGGCCACGAAGGTCACGAGAAAAGCGCGTGATGCCTGAAGAGTCGGTCGGCGGGGACGCCGAACGAGCCGCTGAGGAAGCCGCGGCTGAGGACGTCTCCGCCGAAGAGGCCGAGGCGGACCTCGACGCGGTGCTCGTCACGCTCGCCAAGGAGCGGGACGAGCTGCGTGAACTCGCCCAGCGGGTCCAGGCCGACTTCGAGAACTACCGCAAGCGGATGCTCCGCGACCAGACCGACGCCATCGCCCGCGCCAACGAGAGCCTGATCGAAGAGCTCCTCCCTGTCGTGGACAGTTTCGAGCTCGCCCTCGGCCAGCTTGCCGACACTGACGAGCAGGTCCGCAAGGGTGTCGAGCTCGTCTTCGCCGGGCTCGTCGACGTCTTGGACAAGGCGGGTCTCGAACGTATCGACAGCACCGGAGTCCCGTTTGACCCGAACGTCCACGAGGCCGTCATGCAAGAAGGCGACCATGGTGACCCCGTCGTCGCCGACACGGTCCGCACCGGCTACCGACTGAAGGGTCGAGTGCTGCGCCCGGCGATGGTGAAGGTCGCCCGCAAGGACTGACAGCGATGGCACCCCAGCGCGAGTGGTTCGAGAAGGACTACTACGCCGTGCTCGGCGTCGAGCCCGGCGCGAGTAATCGTGAGATCCAACGCGCCTATCGAACCCTGGCCAAGGCGAACCACCCCGACGCCAATCCTGGGGACCAGGCGGCCGAGGAGCGTTTCAAGGAGATCTCGGCCGCGAACGACGTGCTCGGTGACTCCGACAAGCGTAAGGAATACGACCAGGTCCGCGAGATGGTCGCGTCCGGCGCAGGACCCGGCGGGTTCGGCGGGGCGCCGGGGGGATTCGGTCCCGGCTTCGAAGGCGCAACGTTTCACTTCGACGACGGTGGCGGGCTCGGCGACCTCCTCGGCAACCTGTTCGGTGCCCGCAGCGGACCGCGTCGACGCGGACGTGCCGCCACCGGGCCGGTCCACGGCGCGGACCTCGAAACCGAGCTTCACCTCGACTTCGGTGACGCCGTCCACGGCGTGACCACCACCGTGGGGGTCACGTCCGACGCGGCCTGCTCGGTTTGCGGCGGATCCGGCGCCGAGCCGGGGACGTTCCCGCAGCCGTGCCCGACATGTGGAGGGACCGGAGCCGTCGCGGTCGACCAGGGCCCGTTCTCGTTCTCACAGGTCTGCCCCACCTGCGGGGGGCGCGGTGAGGTGATCGAACACCGGTGCAAGAAGTGTCGTGGGACCGGCGTCGAGCGTCGCCGGCGCGAGGTCAAGGTCAGGATCCCCGCCGCGGTCCGCGACGGTCAACGGATCCGGGTCAAGGGACGAGGCGCCGCGGGGCGCAACGGGGGTCCGCCCGGCGACCTGTACGTCGTGGTGCACGTCGGGTCCGATGACCGTTTCGGGCGCCAAGGCAAGACCAACCTCACGGTCAAGGTTCCGATCACGTTCAGCGAGGCGACACTCGGCGCGCAGGTCAAGGTGCCCACGCTCGACGCGCCGGTCACCGTCAAGGTCCCGGCCGGCACCCAGAGCGGCAAGACGGTCCGAATACGGGGCCGCGGCGTCCAGCCGTCGAAGGGCGATCCGGGGGATCTGCTCGTCACCTTCGAGGTCGTGGTGCCCACCGAGCTCACCGAAGAACAGCGGGCGGCGATCGCCGCCCTCGCGGACCAGCTGCCAGCGAACCCGCGGGAGCACCTCGGCGTCTAGGGGGAGCCATGGACGATAGAGAACGGGCGCTGTACATCATCTCGGTCGCCGCGGAGCTCGCTGGCGTCCACGCGCAGACCTTGCGGATCTACGAGCGCAAAGGCTTGATCGAGCCGAGCCGCACGCAAGGAGGTAGTCGCCGCTACTCGGATCGCGACATCGCGTTGCTGCGCCGAATCCAGGAGCTCACCACCGACGGGGTGAGCTTGGCTGGGGTTCGCAAGGTGCTCGAGCTCGAAGCCGTCCTCGACGATGCCCGTGACCGGATCGCCGACCTCGAAACCGAGCTCGAACGTCAGCGTCAAGCGCAGCGCGACGAGGTCGAAGCCGTCCACCGCCAGTATCGCCGCACGCTGGTGCCGGTCAGCAAGGCCGTGGTCCGAGTTCGCCGCTGAGCGGTGGTGGCGTCAGGACGTGATCGAGGCGAGGAACGCATGCACGTCGGCGTCGCTCGGCGAGTACCGCGGATCGGGAACCTGGACGGTGACGGTCAGGGGCCGACCGTCGGCGGTGCGCCCGACGACCTGCTCGATCGCGGTCGGCGGATTCGTGCCCGGGTCCGCGAACGTGAGCAGCACCGCCGGTCCACCGGCGAGACTGGTGGTCCCGCTGGTCTTCAGCATGATCCCCGGGAACTGGGGCCGCAGACCGTCGACGACGGTGCGGGCGAGGTCGGCGGCGGTCGGCAGCGGGCCCTTTTGGGTGCCGGCGGTCACCGACACCGTCGTCAGCTGATCGGCGGACCCGTGCCGCGAGGTCACGACGAACCGGATGCCCTGCCCCGGGTTCACCCGCTGGATCCTCCAGGCCTTCGCGTACATGAGCGAGAAGCCGGCCGGGGCGTCGCGGTACGCCATCGTGTCGGTCAGGGCCGGTCGGGGCCCAGTGGTGAGCAACGCGGCGCTGGCGACTCCCGCGACGGCCAGGACGGGGATCAACGCCGCGACGAGCAGCAGATGCCGTCGCCGCCGCCGGGACGGCCCGTGGCGGCGCCCGCCCACCTCGACCGGCTCCCCGGTCAGCCCGGCGGATCCCGCGTCTCGGCTCGGCAACGGGAGCTGGGCGAGCGGCGTGATTTGCAGCGGTGGCGCCACCGCCAAGCGCAAGACGGGGCTGCCCCACTGGATCGGTGGGGGCAGCTCGGCCAGCTCGGGCACCCACCCGATCGCCGCGACATCGGCCGCCGCCACCACGACCCAGGCCGTCCAGCGATCGCCGCTCCACCAGCGCAGCCGCGGGGTCGACGACAGGGGATCGGCGTGCCACGACGGCCCCGGGCCGCTGGTGCCACGATCGAGCTCGTCCATGCCAACCATTCGAGAGAGAGGACCTGCCCGGTCGTCGCGTAGGCCAAAACCAGTATCGCGGAATACAGAGTTGATACAGGTGTTATCAACTTTGATATCGCTCGAAGCGAGGCGAACCAATGCCCCTAGACCCCAACAAGTTCACGAAGAAGACCGGCGAGGCGCTCCAGAGCGCCCAGTCCCTCGCTCGCGAGCGCAACCACGCCCAGGTCGCGCCCGAGCATCTCCTCGCGGCGCTGCTCGGCCAGCCCGAAGGGGTCGTCCTCCCGGTCCTGGAACGGCTCGGCGTGGCCCCCAAGACCCTCCGGGACCGCGTGGACGAGGTCCTCGCCCAGCGTCCGCAGGTCTACGGGGCGGCGCAGCAGGCCCAGCTGTCCCCCGATGCGTACCAGGTGCTCGAGGCGGCCGACGCCGCCCGCACCGACCTCGGTGATGACTACCTCTCCACCGAGCACATCCTGCTGGCCATGTCCGAGGTGACCGGCGGTGTCGGTGATCTCCTGCGCTCGTTGAGCGTGACGAAGGACGCGGTCCTCGACGCGCTCAAAACCGTCCGCGGATCGCACCGCGTGACGAGCGAGAACCCTGAAGACCAATATCAGGCGCTTGAGCGCTACGGGCGCGACTTGACCGAGGAAGCGCGGCGAGGCCGCCTCGACCCGGTCATCGGCCGAGACGAGGAGATCCGTCGCGTCATCCAGGTCCTGTCACGGCGAACCAAGAACAACCCGGTCCTGATCGGCGACCCCGGCGTCGGCAAGACCGCCATCGTCGAAGGTCTGGCCCGCCGGATCGTCGAGGGCGACGTCCCCGAAGGCCTCCGGGACAAGCGGCTCATCGCGTTGGACATCGGCGCCATGGTCGCCGGAGCCAAGTACCGAGGAGAGTTCGAGGACCGCCTCAAGGCGGTGCTCAAGGAGATCACCGACAGCGGCGGTGAGGTCATCACCTTCGTCGACGAACTCCACACCATCGTCGGCGCTGGCGCCGCCGAAGGCGCCGTCGACGCCGGCAACATGATCAAGCCGATGCTCGCCCGGGGCGAGTTGCACATGATCGGTGCCACCACCCTCGACGAGTACCGCAAGTACATCGAGAAGGACGCCGCCCTCGAGCGCCGCTTCCAGCAGGTCTACGTCGGTGAGCCATCGGTCGAGGACACGATCGCGATCCTTCGCGGTTTGAAGGAGCGCTACGAGGTCCACCACGGCGTCCGCATCCAAGACGCCGCGCTCGTCGCCGCGACGGTGCTGTCGGCGCGCTACATCACCGGCCGGAAGCTGCCGGACAAAGCCATCGACCTCATCGATGAGGCCGCCTCTCGCCTGCGAATCGAGATCGATTCGATGCCGTTCGAGATCGACGTCGTCGAGCGACGCATCCGCCAGCTCGAGATCGAGAAGGCCGCGCTCGACAAGGAGACCGACGAATCCTCGAGGGCTCGACTCGACACCATCGACGCCGAGCTCGCCGAGCTCTCCGAACAGCGCGACGCGATGGTCGCGCACTGGCAGAACGAGAAGGACGCGATCACCGAGATCAGCGCCCTTAAGGAGCAGCTCGAGACGGCGCGCACCGACGCCGAGAAGGCCGAGCGTGAAGGCAACCTCGAGCGTGCCGCGGCCCTCCGATACGGGACGATGCGCGACCTGGAGGCGGACATCGACGCCAAGACCGAGCGGCTCAACGAGCTGCAGGCCGATGAGCAGATGCTGAAAGAAGAGGTCGACCAGGAAGACGTCGCCGAGATCGTCGGCAAATGGACCGGGATCCCGGTCAGCCGGCTCATGGAAGGAGAGATGGCCAAGCTCGTCCGCATGGAGGACGTGCTCCACGCCCGAATCATCGGTCAAGACGAGGCGGTCAGCGCCGTCGCCAATGCCATCCGCCGCTCCCGCGCCGGGCTGTCGGATCCCAACCGCCCAATCGGATCGTTCCTGTTCCTCGGCCCCACCGGCGTCGGCAAGACCGAGCTCGCCCGGACCCTGGCCGACTTCCTGTTCGACGACGAGCGAGCGATGGTTCGGATCGACATGTCGGAATACCAGGAGAAGCACAACGTGTCGCGCCTGGTGGGAGCGCCTCCGGGCTACATCGGATACGACGAAGGCGGCCAGCTCACCGAGGCGATCCGCCGCCGCCCGTACGCGGTGGTGCTCCTCGACGAGATCGAGAAGGCCCATCCCGATGTCTTCAACGTGTTGCTCCAGCTCCTCGACGACGGGCGCCTGACCGACGGCCAAGGCCGGACGGTGGACTTCACCAACACCGTCCTGATCATGACGAGCAACCTTGGTGGCGGCGCCGACGAGGCCGTCGTCATGGAGGCGGTGCGAAACAGCTTCAAGCCCGAGTTCTTGAACCGAATCGACGAGATCGTCATGTTTCATCGCCTCGACGAGCGTCACATCGAACAGATCGTGCGCATCCAGGTGGACCAGCTCCGGTCGCGCCTGGCGGAACGGAACCTCGGCCTCGACCTCACCGAAGAGGCGCTGGCCCACATCGCCAAGATCGGGTACGACCCGTCCTTCGGTGCCCGCCCGTTGAAGCGAGTGCTCCAGAAAGAGGTGGCCGACCCGATCGCGCTGGCCCTGCTGAAGGGCGACTACCACGACGGGGACGTCGTTGTCGTCGACGCGAGCAGCGACGGCCAGCTCACCTTCAGCCGGAGCGCCGCGGTCACCGCCTGATCGCACATGGCTCACCGGGTCGCGAGGACGCCGACACCCTCGGTCACGGCCCGCCGACGAGAGCCTCCGGTCGACGAAATGGCTGCACCCCCGCATGCTGGTCGGCCGCGAGCCCGTCCTGGTGCGGTCCACCAGACGACGGACCTCAAGGCCGCCAACGGGTGGGGGATGGCGCGAACGGCTCGCGGCTCCGTTCCAACGAACAGGAGCGACTACCCTGTCCCTAACGTGACTGCTGACGCGCGGGAACGTTCGAAGTCGACCCGGAGGCCGTCGTGCCTGGCACGGTGATCGTCGGGACGCAATGGGGTGACGAGGGCAAAGGTCGCTTCACCGACTACCTGGCGAAGGAAAGTTCGCTGGTGGTCAGGTATCAGGGCGGCCACAACGCCGGCCACACCCTCGTCGTGGACGGCGAGGTCTTCGCGCTTCAGCTGGTCCCGAGCGGGGTGCTGTACGACCACGTCACGCCGGTTATCGGCAACGGCGTCGTGATCGACCCGGTCGTGCTCGTCGAGGAGCTAGACGGCCTCGAGCGCAAGGGGATCGATACCAGCCGGGTGCGGATCTCGGGCAACGCCCACTTGATCATGCCGTACCACCAGGAGCTCGACCGGGTCACCGAGCGGTACCTCGGAAAGAACAAGCTCGGCACGACGAAGCGGGGGATCGGGCCCGCCTACGCTGACAAGGCGCTCCGCGTCGGGCTGCGGGTCCAAGACTTGCTCGACGCCAAGATCTTCCGCGAGAAGCTCGAGCTTGCGCTCCGCGAGAAGAACGGCGTCCTGGCCAAGGTTTACAACCGGCTTCCGCTCGACGCCGATGACATCTGCGACCGCTACCTCGGGCTCCTTCCCCGGCTTGAGCCGCACATCGCCGACACCGTCCATCTGGTGCACGAGGCCTTGGAGATCGGTCAGCACGTTCTCTTCGAGGGGGCGCAAGCCACCTACCTCGACCTTGACCATGGCACCTATCCGTTCGTGACGTCATCGAATCCGATCGCCGGCGGCGCGTGCATCGGCGCCGGCGTCGGGCCCCGGGCAATCGAGCGGGTCATCGGCGTCGCGAAGGCGTACGTCACGCGCGTCGGGAGCGGACCCTTCCCTTCCGAGCTGCCGGAGGGCGACCCGGTCGGTGACTTTCTCGTCGAGCGAGGGGTCGAGTTCGGGACCAACACCGGTCGGCGCCGCCGGACCGGCTGGCTCGACACCGTGATGCTGCGCCACGCCGTGGCGCTCAACGGCTGCAGCGAGTTGGCGGTCACCAAGCTTGACGTCCTGGCGCCGCTCGAGGAGCTGAAGGTCTGCGTCGCCTACGTCGGGCCCGACGGGACCCGGTACGACCATGTCCCGTACCACCAATCGGTGCTGCACAAGGTTCGCCCAGTCTACGAGACGCTGCCGGGATGGGGAACCGAGATCGACGGCGCCGCGCGCATCGAGGACCTTCCCGCCGCGGCCCGCGACTACCTGGGCTTCATCGCCGACACGGCGGGCGTGCCCGTGAGCTTCGTCTCCGTCGGGCCCGGTCGCGAGCAGACGGTCGTTCTTCCCCGCGCCGCGTGAGCTTGCGGGTCCTCGTCGTCGGGGGAGGCGGGCGGGAGCACGCGCTCGCCTGGGCGCTGGCCCGCTCCGGGTCGGTCAGTGACGTGTACGCGCTCCCCGGCAACCCCGGCGTCGAGGCGGTCGCCCGCTGCGTGACCGGAGAGACCGACGACCCGGCCGCGGTCGCCGCGGTCGCCGACGACCTCGCCGTCGACCTGGTGGTCGTCGGGCCCGAGCCGCCCCTCGTCGCGGGCGTCGCCGACGCGGTCGCCGCTCGCGGCCACGCGGTCTTCGGGCCGAGCGCCGACGCGGCCCGTCTGGAGGGCTCGAAGGCGTGGATGAAGGCGCTGCTGGCGGAGGTGGGTGTGCCGACGGCGCGGCACGCGGTGTTCGGGCCCGGCGATGACGCCGCAGCTCGGTCCTTTCTCGACACCCTGGACGGGCTCTACGTGGTCAAGACCGACGGCCTCGCGGCCGGAAAAGGGGTGGTCGTCACCGAATCGGTGAGCGAAGCCCGAGACGCCGTCGGCCGGTATCTCAGCGGGGAGGCGTTCGGAGATGCCGGGCGCACCCTCGTGATCGAGGAAGGCCTGCGCGGTCCCGAGCTGTCGCTGCTCGTCGTGTGCAACGGCGACCCCGACGCGGCGGTGCCCCTCGCACCCGCCCAGGACTTCAAACGGATCGGCGAACACGACACCGGACCGAACACCGGCGGGATGGGCGCCTTCTCACCGGTGCCGGTGGTGAGCACCGAGCTGATCGAGCAGCTCATGACCACCGCAGTGCGTCCCACCCTGCACGCCCTCGCCGCTCGCGGCGCGCCGTACCGTGGCGTGCTCTACGCCGGGCTGATGCTCACCCCCGACGGGCCGAAGGTGCTCGAGTACAACGTGCGCTTCGGCGACCCGGAATGCCAAGTTGTGCTCCCTCGGCTCGAAACCGATCTGGGCGAGCTGTGTTGGCGCGCCGCGACGGGTTCGCCGTTGCCGCCGGTGCGCTTCCACGGCGACGCCTGCGTCGGGGTCGTCCTCGCGAGTGAGGGCTATCCCGCGTCGCCCCGCACGGGGGATGTCATCGCCGGCCTTGAGGACGCCGCCGCGCTGCCTGACGTCGCGGTGTTCCACGCTGGAACCAGACGACGTAAGGACGGCTCGCTCGCCACCGCGGGCGGCCGGGTCCTCGACGTCACCGCGCTGGGTCCCACGATCCCGGCCGCTCGCCGCCGGGCCTATGAGGCGGCGAAGAAGATCAGCTGGCCCGGCGCCCAGTACCGGCGAGACATCGCCGCGTCGGTCGCATGACGACCCGCCTAGCGGATCGGGCGTCGGCGGGTCCGACTGATGTCCATTGGCGCCCCCCGGCGAGCGCCGCGGGTCCGGATCCCCGCCGCGACGAGCGCGCAATCGACGCAGCGCGTCGGCTGTCGCCTGCGAGCGGGTGGCACCAGACAATCCGCGCACCACAGCTCGCCGCAGTCATCGCAGCGACCGGTGGCGCGCTCGTTCCAGTGCTTCGCGCACGTGCCGACCAGACCAACGGTCGGCTCGCTGCTCCCCACGGGCGCCCCTCCCGGTGTCTCGGCCCTCGTTCGTGGTCCTCGGGGCGTGCTCAGTCGCGCTCTGAGGTCCGGCCCCTAGAGTGTCGACCAGGAGGCAGCGCGCCTTGATCCCCCGCTACGCCCTCGAGCCGATGGCCAGCCTCTTCACCGACGAGGCGAGGTATGCGGCCTGGCTCGAGGTCGAGGTGCTGGCCGTCGAGGCGTGGGCGAAGCTGGCGGTCGTCCCCTCCGAGGACGCCGTCGCCGTCCGTGACCGGGCCGGGTTCGACGTCGCCGCCATCGAGGCGCGCGAGCAGGTCACCGACCATGACGTCGCGGCGTTCGTCGACGTCGTCCAGGAACGAGTCGGCGGTCGCGCCGGATCGTGGATCCACTACGGGCTCACGTCGAGCGACGTCGTCGACACGGCCTTATCGGTGACCCTGGTGCGGGCCGGTGACCTCCTGCTCGAGGCGGTCGACGCGTTGGAGGCGGTCGTCGCCCGGCGAGCTCGCGAGTTCCGTGACACCGCGATCGTCGGGCGGACCCACGGCATCCA
This sequence comes from Actinomycetota bacterium, assembly GCA_036769425.1. Taxonomy (GTDB): domain Bacteria; phylum Actinomycetota; class Acidimicrobiia; order IMCC26256; family PALSA-555; genus PALSA-555. The sequence goes on along the minus strand of DAIPLE010000002.1, from coordinate 15,624 downwards.
CGCCGAGCCGACCACGTTCGGAGCGAAGCTGGCGTTGTGGGCGCTCGCGCTGCGGCGGGACCGTCGCCGCCTCGAGCGAGCCCGCGACGGCATCGCGGTGGGGAAGCTGTCCGGTGCCGTCGGGACCTACTCGAACGTCGATCCCGAGGTCGAGGCGTTCGTGTGCGAGCGGCTCGGGTTGCATGCAGTGCCGGCCACGCAGGTCCTCGGCCGTGACCGGCACGCGGAGCTGCTGTACGCCTGCGCGTCGCTCGGCGCCACGATCGAGACGTGCGCGCTCGAGATCCGCCACCTACAGCGAACCGAGGTGGGGGAAGTCGCGGAGCCGTTCCGAACCGGAGCCCAGAAGGGCTCGAGCGCGATGCCACACAAGCGCAATCCGGTCAAGAGCGAGCAGCTGTGCGGGCTCGCTCGGGTGCTGCGCGGGTACGTGGTCGCGGGACTCGAAGACGTTGCGCTCTGGCACGAACGCGACATCTCCCACTCGTCGGTGGAGCGGATCGTGCTCCCCGACGCCTGCCAGCTCGCGTTCTACATGGCGGTCCGCCTGGGGACCGTGATCGACGGGCTCGAGGTCTACCCCGACCGCATGCGCGAGAACCTGCACGCCTCGCATGGACTGGTGTTCAGCCAAGCGGTGCTGCTCGCCCTGGTCGAAGCCGGTTGGACGCGCGACGACGCGTACCGGGCGGTGCAACGCGCCGCGGCGCGGTCATGGGAGGACCGGCGACCGTTCCTTGACGTCCTGCTCGAAGATCACGATGTCGTCGACGCGCTCGGCCCGGCTCGGCTCGAGGTCTGCTTCGACCTGGTCGGCGCGCTCGCTCACGCTGGGCGGAGCGTCGACGCGCTCGACGCGGCGGGGTCCCGATGACTGACGTCGCGTTGCCGCACCGATACACCGGGAAGGTCCGTGACCTGTACGAAGTCGGACCCGACCGCACCCTGATGGTCGCGTCCGATCGCATCTCGGTGTTCGACGTCGTGCTCGGCGACGAGATCCCCGACAAGGGCCGAGCGCTCACGGCGCTGTCGGCGTTCTGGTTCGAGCGGACCGCTTCGGTCGCGCCGAGCCATTTCGTCACCGCCGACCCTGCGGAGTTCCCGGACGGTGCCGGCCCGAAGGTGGCGGGGCGCGCCATGCTCGTCCGTTCCGCGGCGCCGGTACGGCTCGAGTGCATCGCTCGGGGCTTCCTGTTCGGGTCCGCGTGGGATGAGTATGAGGCCGTGGGGACGGTCTGTGGCCGAACGCTTCCACGCGGGCTCCGACGCGCCGAGCGCCTCCCGGAGCCCATCTTCACCACGACGACGAAGGTCGAGCCCGGCGCCGGCCACGACGAGGCGCTCACCGACGCGGCGGCGGCGGCGCTCGTCGGTGACGTGGTCTTCGAGCAGTGCCGCGACTCGACGTTGGCGGTGTACCGCGTCGGTGCGGCCCGCGCCGAGGAACGCGGGCTGCTCCTCGCCGACACGAAGCTCGAGTTCGGCCTGGTCGACGACGAGGTTCTCGTGATCGACGAGATCATGACGTCGGACTCGTCCCGCTATTGGGACGCCGCCGAGTACGACGTCGGGATCTCGCCGCCGTCGTTCGACAAGCAGTTCGTCCGGGACTACTACCACGCGGTGGGGTGGGATCACCGCCCCCCAGCCCCGGCGCTGCCCGCCGACGTCGTGGCCGAGACCCGGGCCCGTTACGTCGCGGCGTACGAACGTCTGACCGACGCCAGCTTCAACGACTGGTACCGCGCCGTTCCCGGACAGTCCGACAGCGCGTCACGGGCGGACCGGTAGCATCGGCTCATGCGATACGAGGCGCGAGTCGAGGTGTCACACCTCCCCGGGATCCTCGATCCGCAAGGTGCGACCGTCGAACGCGCGCTCCCGGCACTCGGCTACGAGAACGTGAGCGCCGTCCGCATCGGCAAGTGCATCCGACTCACGGTCGACGCGCCGGATCTCGAAGCGGCCCGCAGCCAGGTCGAGGCGATGTGCGAGCAGCTGCTCGCCAACCCGGTGATCGAGGCGTACGAGATCGAGCTCACCGAGCTCGTCTCGGCCGGGTGAGCCGATGAGTGCCCGCGTCGCCATCGTGGTGTTCCCAGGCACGAACTGCGAGCTCGACGTCGCCCGAGCTGTGACCGGACTCGGCGGCGAGCCCGAGCTGGTGTTCCACACCGAGACGACCCTCGGGAACGCCGACGCCGTGGTCATCCCCGGAGGGTTCGCACACGGCGACTACCTCCGCACCGGGGCGCTGGCCCGGTTCTCGCCGGTTATGACCGCGGTGGCTGCGCATGCCGCGTCGGGCGGACCGGTGGTCGGGATCTGCAACGGCTTTCAGGTCCTCACCGAAGCTGCTCTGCTCCCCGGGGCTCTCCAGAAGAACGCCGGCCTCAAGTTCCGGTGCGAGACGGTGGCGTGTCGGGTGGAGAGCACCCGTTCGGTGCTGACCAGCCGGGCCCGGCCCGGTTCGGTCCTCCGGCTTCCGATCAACCATTTCGAGGGGGCGTACATCTGCGACCCGGGCACGCTCGAGCGGCTCCGCGCCGAGGACCGCATCGTGTTGCGCTACGTCGAGAACCCCAACGGGAGTCTCGACGACATCGCCGGCGTCACGAACGCCGCCGGCAACGTCGTCGGGCTCATGCCCCATCCGGAGCGCGCCTCCGACCCGCTCTTGGGCTCCGCCGATGGCGTCGTGCTGCTGGAGTCGCTGCTCGTCGCGGCCGGCGAGCGAGCCGTCGCCGCCTGACGCCGGACCTGACCGAGGGTGCTCAGCTCCCTCGGCTGATTCCGGCTCGGGTGAGGACCTCGCTGCTGATTCCCATCTCCCGCCACGTCGCGTAGGTGATGCCTTTGCGCTCGGCGTACGCCTTCGCGACCTTGGCGAAGTCCGCCTCGAGCGCGGCGAGATCCGCCGCCGGCCCGGCCTTCTTCTCGAGCTCGGACTCGAGGTCGCGACGCTCCTGGATCAGCTGGAGTCGCCGCAGCGACGTTGCCGCGCCGAGCTCCGCGGTGATGGCGGTCAGCCGTTGTCGGATCGACTCCGCGGTGCGCTGTCGGCCGCGGCGTGGTCGATGCTCAGCCAGGGCGTCCAAGTAGGCCTTCACGGCGCGGCCCTCGGTCCGGCCCGCGGCCATGGCCTCTTTGTGCTCGGTCGTCAGCTGTTTCGGTGCCATTTGCCATCCTCGGAGAGACTCATTTCCCCTATTCTGTCACTTGGCATTTGTGTAAATCGAGCCGCCGGTAGGCTCCGAAGGTGGCCGTGAGCACCGAGCCTCTGCACCGGACGCTTGGCCTCAGCGACGACGAGCTGGTCGCCATCACCGACCTGCTGGGCCGCCCTCCTTCGGATCTCGAGCTGGCGATGTATGCCGTCATGTGGTCCGAGCACTGCTCGTACAAGTCGTCGAAGCTGCATCTCGGTCGCTTCCCGACCCGGGCCCCGTGGGTGCTCGTCGGCCCGGGTGAAGGCGCCGGCGTCATCGATGTCGGGGACGGGCTCGGGGTCGCGTTGCGGATCGAGAGTCACAACCATCCGTCGGCGGTGGAGCCGTACCAGGGTGCGGCGACCGGCGTCGGCGGCATCATCCGGGACGTCTTCTCCATGGGTGCACGCCCGATCGCGTTGATGGACCCGCTGCGCTTCGGTCCGCTCGACGATGTCCGGACCCGGTATCTGTTCGAGAGTGTCGTGTCCGGGATCAGCGGTTACGGCAACGCGGTTGGTGTCCCGACGGTCGGCGGGGAAGCAGTCTTCGACGAGTGCTACCGCGACAACCCGCTCGTCAACGTCTTGTGTCTCGGCCTGGTGTCTCAGGACCGAATGGTCCTGGCCCGCGCCGGTGACGCGGGGAACCTCGCGGTGTTGATGGGGGCGTCGACGGGACGCGACGGGATCGGCGGCGCCAGCGTGCTCGCGTCGGCGGGCTTCGACGAGAGTTCCGACAGCAAACGACCCTCGGTGCAGGTCGGCGACCCGTTCGAGGAGAAGCGCCTCATTGAGGCGTGCCTCGAGCTGCTCGACGCCGGGCTGGCCGTCGGCGTCCAGGATCTCGGCGCCGGGGGTCTGTCGTGCGCGGCGTCGGAGACCGCGGCGAGCAGCGGTGTCGGAATGGATGTCGATGTGGCGCGGGTCGCGCGCCGGGAGCCCGAGATGACTCCGGTCGAGGTCATGACGTCGGAGAGTCAGGAGCGGATGCTCGCGATCGTCGAACCGGCGCGGCTTGACGAGGTGTTCCGGCTGTGTTCCCGCTGGGACGTCCGCGCCACGGTCGTTGGACGGGTCACGGACACCGAACGGTTCCGGGTCTACGACGGCGCCTTCGACGACGACGATCGCCCCGCACCGGCTCTCGCCGACGTTCCGATCGCCAGCCTTGGCGACGGCCCGGTCTACGCGCGGCCGGTCGAGCGGCCCGCGGCTCAGGACGCGCTCGTCGCCGCCGATCCCTGGCCCACCCTCGCCGCCTTGTTCCCGGGCGGCGTCGATCTCGGCGCGGAGTTCCTGGCGCTGCTCGCCACGCCCACGATCGCCGACAAGTCGTGGGTGTGGCGCCAATACGACCATCAGCTCTTCCTCAACACCGTGGTGGGCCCCGGCGGCGACGCCAGCGTGCTGCGACTCCCTGGCACGGGGCGGGGCCTGGCGCTCTCGACCGACGGCAAGGCGGCGTTCTGTCGGCTCGACCCCAAGACCGGCGGTCGCCTCGCGGTGCTCGAGGCCGCCCGCAACGTTGCGTGCGCGGGCGCCGAGCCGCGGGCGCTCGTGAACTGTCTCAACTTCGGCAACCCCGAGCACCCCGACGTGATGTGGCAGTTCCAGCAGACCGTCGAGGGCATCAGCGAGGCGTGTGGCGCGCTGACGATCCCGGTGATCGGCGGGAACGTGAGCTTCTACAACGAGTCGCGGGGTGCTGACATCGACCCGACCCCGATCGTCGGGGTGCTCGGCGTTATCGACCGGCTCGACTCGGTCCCGCCGCCGCCGTCCTTCGCTCCGGGCCAACGGATCGTGCTCCTCGGTGAGACGCGCGTCGAGCTCGGTGGCTCCGAGTGGGCGGCGCGGCACGGTCTCCGCGGCGGTGCCGCCCCGGTGGCCGACCTCGCCGCCGGTCCCCGGTTGCACGAACTCGTCCGCGACCTGGTGGTCGAGCGGCGGGTGCGGGGGGTGCACGACTGCGCCGATGGTGGCGTGGCGGTGACGCTCGCCGAGATGGCGATCGCCGGTGGCTGCGGCTTCCGGGTCACACCGGAGGCCGATGTGGCGGCGGCGGCCTGGTGCTTCGCCGAGTCCGCGTCGCGGGTCGTCCTCGCGGTCGACCCCGCCGAGAGTCCAACGGTCATGCGACGAGCGAGTGAGGCGGGGGTTCCGGCAATCTCGCTCGGCGAGACCGGCGGTGCTCGACTGACGATCGACGCAGCGTTGGACGTCGTGTTGACCGACGCCGAGCGGGCTTGGCGCGAGGCGCTGCCGCAGGCGCTCGGTGCGCCACCCGCTCCCTAGCTGGCGACCGGCCGGGTAGGGATCAGGGCGGGCCGACGACGTTGCGTTCCAGCCACGAGACGACCTGCGCCACCGACGCCTCGGCCGAACGATCGTGGGTCGGGACCCGCAGCTCGGGTGCGACCGGCTCTTCGTACTGATCTCGCCCTGGTCCCGCGTCGACGAAGATCTCCACGAAGCCCGGCACTTCGGCTCGGAGCCGGTCCCGGGCGGCGCGGCGCGGATCGTCGGAGGTGATGACCACAATCGCGCCGGTCGCGGTGAGCAGGCGGGCGAGCCACCCGAGGGCGTCGATCGGCTCGTCGGAGGACAGGTGTCTGACCACGTCGGGCTCGTCGACGAGGGCGGCCCGAGCGCCCCGGCTGCGCAGCTCGTCGACGACGGCCACCCCGATCGTGGTCTTGCCCGAACCCGGGCGGCCCGTGAGCCAGACGCAGGCACCGGTGCGTTCCGCCACGCTCCCCCACGCTACGTGGCCCGCGCCGGGCCCAGGACGACGCGTGCCCCGTGGGATACTGGAATCGGAATGGACGCCCGCTCGACCGCTCCTAGCCTCGGCCACGCGTGTGGTGTGTTCGGGGTCTACGCGCCTGGTCAACCGGTCGCGCACCTCACCTACCTCGGCCTCTACGCCCTGCAACATCGAGGGCAAGAGTCGGCCGGCATCGCGGTCAGCGACGGGGAGACCATCACCGTCGTCAAGGACATGGGGCTCGTGACCCAGGTGTTCGACGAGCGGCGTCTCGCCCCCCTCGACGGCCACCTTTCCATCGGTCACAACCGGTACTCGACGACCGGGTCGAGCACCTGGCGGAACGCTCAACCGGTCTACCGCTCGGTGGGCGACGACGCGGGGTTCGCGCTCGGGCATAACGGGAACTTGACCAACACCGCCGTGCTCGCTGAAGGGCTCGGGATGCTTCCGGGGCTGGCGGCGCCGGCATCAGAGGTCGACTCCACGACGGACTCGGCCCTCATCGCCGAGCTCATCGCGCACGAGTATCCGAAGACGCCCCGCTCCGACGGCCGTGATCTCGAGCCCGCCCTCGAGCGGGTGCTCCCGCGTCTTGAGGGCGGCTTCTCCCTCGTGCTCATGGACGACGCCCATCTGATCGGCGTTCGGGACCCGCACGGCTTCTGGCCGCTGGTCCTCGGTCGGGTCGAAGGCGGCTGGGTGCTGGCGAGTGAGACCGCGGCGCTCGACATCATCGGGGCCCACGTGGTCCGCGAGATCGAACCGGGGGAGATGATCGTCATCGACGCGTCCGGGGTTCGCGAGTACCGGTACGCGGAGCCGACGCCGCAGCTCTGCCTGTTCGAGTTCGTGTACTTCGCGCGTCCGGACACCTATCTGTACGGGCGCAGCGTGCACGCCGCTCGGCGCCGTATGGGTGAGGCGCTGGCTCGCCAGGCTCCCGTCGACGCGGACATGGTCATGCCCGTGCCCGAATCGGGGATCCCGGCGGCGCAGGGCTACGCCCACGCGTCCGGTGTCCCGTATGGGGACGGGCTGGTCAAGAACCGCTACGTCGGCCGCACGTTCATCGAGCCCAGCCAGCGACAGCGGATCGGTGGTGTGCGACTCAAGCTCAACCCACTTCCCGAGAACATTCGCGGCAAGCGTCTCGTCGTCGTCGACGATTCGATCGTGCGCGGCACAACCACGCGCCAGGTCATCGCGATGCTGCGCGAGGCGGGGGCGGCGGAGGTGCACTTCCGGGTTTCGTCACCGCCGTACCGCTGGCCGTGCTACTACGGGATGGACACCGGTCGACGATCCGAGTTGCTGGCCGCGGACCTCTCGGTCGGTGAGATCGCCGACTATCTCAAGGTCGACTCGCTGGCGTATCTTGAGCTGGAGCGGCTCACGACGGCCACCGGTGCGTCCTCCGACGCGTTCTGCACCGCGTGTCTCTCCGGGCGGTACCCGGTGCCGATCCCGGTGGGGCGCGACTCGAAGCAGGTGCTCGAGTCGCCGGCCCGGTCACCTGAGGCCGACCCGTCACTGCCGGTCGGCGACGCGTCCCCGGCGTGAGCGGTCGCCGCGAGCGCGGCCCTCGTCTGACCTACGCGGAAGCCGGCGTGGACGTCGCGGCGGGGGAGAAGGCCGTCGAGCTCATCAAGGATCACGTCCGTTCGACGTTCCGACCGGGTGTGCTCGGTGACATCGGCGGGTTCGGTGGCCTCTTCGACCTCGGACGGCTGCCGTACAAGGACCCGCTCCTGGTGTCGTCAACCGACGGTGTCGGCACCAAGTCGATGCTGGCTCGCCAGCTCGGGCGCTACGACACGATCGGCATCGACTGCGTCGCGATGTCGGTCGATGACATCGCGGCGCACGGCGCGGAGCCACTGTTCTTCCTCGACTACATCTCGGTCGGTCAGCTCGTCCCGGACCAGATCGACGAGCTCGTCGCCGGTGTCGCCCGAGGCTGCCGTGAGGCCGGTTGCGCGCTGCTCGGCGGAGAGATGTCCGAGCATCCCGGGCTCATGGAGCCCGGGGAGTTCGACCTCGTCGGCTTCGCCGTCGGTGTCGTCGACCGCGCCGCGCTGCTCCCGGCCGGTGTTGAAGCCGGGGATCTCGTCATCGGCTTCGCGAGCCCCGGACTTCGGTGCAACGGGTACTCGCTGGCCCGGGAGGCGATCGACCGGGCGGGACGCCCGCTGGACGAGGAGGCGTGGCGGGGCGCCGGCCGCTCGCTCGGCGCCGAGCTGTTGCGCCCGAGTGTTCTCTACGCTCCCGCCGTTCTTGAGCTACGCCGCCGGGTGGAGCTCCATGCCCTCTGTCACGTCACCGGCGGCGGGATCGCGGCGAACCTGGCGCGGGTCCTGCCGGACCGCTGCGACGCCGTGGTGCAGCGGGGCCGATGGGAGGAGCCGCGGATCTTCTCGGTCATCCAAGAGGCCGGCGATATCCCTGATGAGGAGATGGAGGCGGTGTTCAACCTCGGGCTCGGCATGTTGGGTGTTGTGGCGGCCAAGGATGGGTATCGTGCCCTTGACGCCGTGCGAGCGGCCGGCCACCGAGCGTGGCTGGTCGGCGAGATCGGTGAGGGACGGGGCCGGGTCGTGTTCTCCGAGGAGCAGGGATAACCTGCAACCCGTTGGGGCATGAATTGGGATAGATCGGGCGTGGAAACGCCAGGAAAACGCTTCCGAGAGTCGAGCGTCACGCAGAGATGGAACCCAACCCCGAGCCCTCTCAGCACTCCGAGCCTGAGGAGCTCCTCACGCCTTCGGAGGTCGCGGCCATGTTCCGGGTGAACCCGAAGACCGTGACCCGCTGGGCCCGGTCCGGCAAGATTTCGGCGATCCGGACCCTCGGCGGCCACCGGCGCTTCCGCAAGAGCGAGATCACACGCATCCTCGCCGAAGGCAGCCAGAACCACGGCGGCCCGTAGCCGCCACCGGCCCGAGACCGGTCGGTCCATGAGTGGGTTGCGGTTCGGTGGCCGGGGCCGGCGTCGATCCGGCGACCTCGCGCTTTTCAGGCGCGCGCTCTGCCAACTGAGCTACCCGGCCGGGCCAATCCGGCCCCTGCAGGCCGGTATCGCCGGCGGTCCTGACGGGATTTGAACCCGCGGCCTCCGCCTTGACAGGGCGGCGTGCACTCCAAACTGCACCACAGGACCATGTACGACGACGACCACCGTCGCCTGTGCCCCCAGGGGAATTCGAATCCCCGTTACCGCCTTGAAAGGGCAGCGTCCTGGGCCGCTAGACGATGGGGGCTCGTCTCCTCTGAAGAGCACAGCACTCTATCAGCGGGCCTCTCGCCGAACCCTCGGACGTCCACACATCGTTCGACCAAAGGAGGCTGTCTCTGAGACCTCGTGGTGCTCCGTTCCCTGTCGGCACCGCTCGGGAGACCTCCACGGGACCGTTCGTGGGGACGACACCGAGGCCGCCATGGGAGTATTGACGTCATGGTGGTGAGTGAGCTCCCGGTGGGCGTGACGCGCCACCCGTGGAACCAGACCTTCGTTTGGTCACTGCCGGACACGGCTCCCGCGGCGATCAGTGCGACGCAGAGGTCCGCCTTCGACCGTGAGGGCTTCCTCGTCCTGCCCGAGTTGATCGATCCTTCCAGTGTGGCTGCGCTGTGCTTGGAGCTCGACGAGCTTGAGGCCGAGGTCGAGCAGTTCCTCGCCGAGCAGCGTGACGGCCGTTTCCACATCGCCGAGGCCGGCGCCATCACCTTCACCGTCCATGCCGTGCTGCGCTCGGCCGCGGCGCGTGCCTTCGCCAAGCACCCGGCGCTCGTCGGGCTCTGCCGCGACCTCATCGGCCCCGACGTCAACCTCTACTGGGACCAGGCGGTCTACAAGAAACCCGACAAGCCACGCCGATTCCCGTGGCATCAGGACACCGGCTACACGTTCGTCGAACCGCAGCACTACCTGACCTGTTGGATCGCGCTCACGGACGTGACCATTGCGAACGGCTGCCCGTGGATCCTGCCCCGGGTACACCGTGCCGGCACGCTGCTGCACCACTGGGTCGATCCGATCGGTTGGGAGTGCCTACCCGAAGACCCTGCCGGCGCGGTCGCGGCGGAAGTGCCAGCCGGGGGCGCCGTGGTGTTCTCCTCCCTCACGCCGCACCTCACCGGGCCGAACACCACCGATGCGGTCCGCAAGGCGTACATCGTGCAGTACGCGCCAGTCGGCATGCGCAGAATCGAGGGGGACTGGCTGCATGGCGGGGCGCCATCAGGTTCGGCCCCGTGTGACGAACCTGACCGCCAATTCGCGGTGCTGCGCGATGGAGTCCCCGTCTGAGGAAGGACGCGCAACGCCGGCCGGTTTAGCGATCAGGAGCCGCCGAGCGCAGTCCGACAACGGCGCCCATGACCGTGACCGCGTGCTCGAAGAGCACCTCGGGGTCCTCGACGACGCCTTCGAATCGTCCGAACACCTCGAAGCTGACCTGGCCGAAGAGCTGGGTCCACCTGACCGCATCCTTCGCCCTGCCCGTCATCGTCATCGTCGCTGGGCACACCGACTGGGTACTCCCGTCCATCGCGATCACGATCGGACCCCTGCTGCTTTGGCTCGACCACCGCGTCGACATCCCCCGGTACCGCCCGGTCGGCTGGGCGCTGATCATCGGACCAGTGCTGCTCGTCGCCACCATGTCGGGCGCCCCGCTCGCCGCGACCACCGGTATCGCCGCCGGCGTCCTCCTCCTAACCACCGCCTTCGCCGGCTTTCACGACCTCGCGGGTGTTCGACCTCTTGGCTAGCCAAATCCCGGCCCGGCTCAGCACACTGGCCCCATGAACATCCCAGCACAGCCGTATGCGGTGCAATTGGCTCGACTAGCCCGCCGCGAGCCCGGACGCGTCGCGACCGGGGCTCCCTGCGCGCCTGGTCGCCAGATACCCTGACCCTCACGGGAGGGTGAGACCTGCGGCGTGGTTTCCAACACCCACCGGGGTCGCTAGCTCAACTGGTAGAGCAACGGGCTTTTAACCCGGCGGTTCAGGGTTCGAGTCCCTGGCGGCCCACTCGGCATCTTGGTGGTCTCCCAGCCCAACCTGAGCGCCGCGGTAGGAACATGCCGCGCACAACAGCCCGAGCCGGTCTGGTCGGTTCACCCCGCCGAGGCCAGCCCGGTCGGACACGACACGCCAGTGCCGCCGAGTCCGCAGTAGCCCATCGGGTTCTTGGCCAGGTACTGCTGGTGATAGCCCTCGGCGTAGAAGAAGTCGCCGGCCGGGGCGATCTCGGTGGTGATGTCGCGCTGCCCCGCGGCGTGCAGCGCCTCTTGATACTGGCCGTGTGACCGTTCGGCCTGAACACGCTGGGCGTCGTCGGTGAAGTAGATCGCGGAGCGGTACTGGGTGCCGGTGTCGTTGCCTTGGCGCATGCCTTGCGTGGGGTCGTGATGCTCCCAGAAGGCGCGCAGCAGGTCCTCGTAGGACACCACCGCAGGGTCGAACACGACGAGGACGGCCTCGGTGTGTCCGGTGCGCCCCGAACACACCTCTTCATAGGTCGGGTTGGGCGTGTGTCCGCCGGCGTACCCCACGGCGGTGGTGTAGACGCCGGGGATCGACCAGAATTCCTTCTCGGCACCCCAGAAGCAGCCCAGCCCGAAGACGGCCCGGGCCGTCCCGTCCGGGAACGGCGGCACCAGGCTGGTGCCCAGCATCGTGTGGCGCTCCGGGACTGGCATTGACTCCGAGCGGCCCGGGAGGGCCCGCTCGGCCTCGATCATCTGCGACTTGGTTCCGAACATTCCTGGTGACCTCCGTCTCGTCGTGCTGGTAACAACCCTCGCGCCGCCTGAGATGGTCCCGCTCTTCGTGCCGGCGTTACATCCTGTTCATCGGCTGGACCTCGGGGCGCAATCCGGGTCGGCGAGGATGCGGGGGCCTCGAGCGGCGACCCCGGTGAGGCCGGTTTCGTTCCCCCTGGCCGGTCTCCCGGGCGCCGCTTCGGCGCCCGTCCCACTCAGCTGGCTGTCGGGCGGGTCGTCGGGTCGGCCCGGACCAGCTCGGCGAGCGCGGCGGCGTCGGGCACCAACCGCAGGCCGAACCGGTCGCTGAGCCATGACCGGTTTGCCCGATGGAGCGCATCGGCGGCGTCGAAACGGTTGAGGACCACGACCACCGGGGCCAGCGGCTCGAACGGTGCGGCGGCTAAGCGCACGGAGTTGATCGCCCCGAGGCCCGGGTTGGCGACCAGAACGACAAGATCGGGCTGTAGGCCTCGCACCAGGTCGACCGTGTCACCGTCGCCGGCCAGTGGGCTCCGAGGCCCTCCCGCGGCTTCGACGAGGCCCACCTCGACGGCGTCGGGCCACGCCAGCTCGTCGAGCAGCTCCGTGAGACCGAACGGTGGGCGCCCGAGCGCCTCCGCGGCCATCGGCGGTGCCATCGGCGTCTCGTACCAGCGGTGCCGGGGACAGACCTCGTCGGGTTCCTCGCCGGTCGCGCCCGCGAGCAGCTCGGCGTCGGTTGGTCCGACGCCGGGCTCGAAGGACTGCACCGGCTTGCGGGCCGCGACCCGAAGGCCGTGGACCCGCAGGTGGTGGAGGGCGCGGGCCCCGACCCAGGTCTTGCCGACCTCGGTCCCGGTGCCGGTCACGACGACGAGGCGGGCGGGTCGCGTCACAGGGTGGCGAGCGCGTCGACGAGACCGTCGACCTGCGCCGGGCTGTGCGCGGCCGACAGCGCGATCCGGAGCCGCGCGGTCCCGGCCGGAACGGTCGGTGGCCTGATCGCGGGCACGAGGAACCCGCGGTCGAGCAAGGCGGCGGCCGCGGCGAGGGTCCGGGTTTCGTCGCCGAGCAGGACCGGCACGATCGGCGAGGGATGTCCGGGCCGGACGTGTTCGATGTTCGCTCGCAGCCGCCGGCGCAGGTCCTCTCCCTCGGCCGATCGGACGATCCGGAGGGCGGCCAGTGCCGCGGCCGTGTCGGCGGGTGTCGACGCGGTCGTGAAGATGTAGGACCGGGCCCGGTTGACGATCAGCTCGCACAGCGTCGCCGGTCCGGCGACGAAGCCCCCGAGCGCGCCGAGGGTCTTGGACAGCGTCCCGATCCGGATGGCGTTGACACCTTCGAGGAGCAGGTCCGGTTCGAGGACGGCGTGGGCCTCGTCGAGCATGAGCAACGACTCCGACCGATGACAGAGCTCGACGAGCTCGGTGACCGGAGCGACGTCACCGTCCATCGAGAACACCGTGTCGGTGACCACGATGCTGCGCCGACCCTCCGCTCCGGCGAGCAGGGCGCGGAGATGGTCGACGTCGCGGTGGCGGTACACCGCCACTTCGGCGCGGCTCAGCCGGCAGCCGTCGATGATTGACGCGTGGTTGAGCTCGTCGCTGCACACCAGCGTCCCTGGGCCCCCGAAGGTGGTGAGGACGCCGAGGTTGGCCGCGAAGCCGGTCGGGAACAGCACCGCGTGCTCGCAGCCCTTCCAAGCGGCGATGGCCGTCTCGAGGTCCGAGTGGATCGGACGGGAACCGACGATGAGGCGCGCCGAACCGGATCCGGTCCCCCAACGATCCAACGCCGCGTGCGCGGCGGCGACCACGTCCGGATGCTGGGTGAGCCCCAGGTAGTCGTTCGACGCGAACGACACGACCGGGCGCCCGTCGTCGACGAGCTTGCCTTCGGTTCCGGCCGCGTCGAGGTCGTGGGGCTGGCGCCACTGGCCGGCGTCGCGGATCCGCGACGTCTGGTCGCGGGCCCAGCGGTCCCAGCTCACGTGCAGCTCTCCTCGATCGCCGCGCTGAGGGTGTCGACGATCCGGTCGAGCTCGGGGGTCGTGATCGTGAGCGGCGGCATCAAGACGACGACGTCACCGAGTGGGCGGAGCAGGACCCCGCGGTTGATGGCCGACGCGCAGACCCGTCGTCCCCAGTGCCGGCCCGGGTCGGGCGCGGCAAGCTCGACGCCGCCCATCAGGCCCCGTAGGCGCACCTCGCGCACCGCGGGCAGGGGCGCGATCCGCTCCGCGAGCCGGTCGCGCAGTTCCGCCGAGCGGGCTCGCACGTTCGCGAGCACGTCGCGCCGGTCGAACAGCTCGAGCTGACGCAGGGCGACGGCGCACGCCAACGCGTTCCCGCTGTAGGAATGGCCGTGGTACAGGGTCTTGTTCGAAAGGTCCGGACCGAGGAAGGCGTCGAAGACTCGACCGCTCGCCACGGTCGCCGACTGCGGCAGATAGCCGGCGGTGAGGCCCTTCCCCAAGACGAGGAGGTCGGGGCGCAGGCCGCACTGCTCGGAGGCGAACAGTGTCCCGGTCCGGCCGAAGCCGGTGGCCACCTCGTCACAGATCAACAGCACGTCGTGGGCCGCGCATGCGTCGCCGAGCGGGCCGAAGGCCGCGGGGTCGGCGAGGCGCATCCCTGCCGCGCCCTGCACCAGGGGTTCCACGATCACCGCCGCGAGCTCCCCGGCGTGCTCTTGGACCAGCTGCGCCGCTCGTTCACAGCAGGCGGGATCGTCGAACCCCGGGGCTCGGATGACCGGGAAGCGCAGCGGATCGAACAGGTCGGTGCCGAAGCCGCCGTCGCCCACCGACAGCGCCCCGATCGTGTCGCCGTGGTACGCCCCTCCGAAGGCGAGGAACCGGGTGCGCCCTTCGACGCCACGGTTCGCCCAGTACTGGAACGCGATCTTCAGGGCTTGCTCGACCGCGGACGCGCCATCCGACGCGAAGAGGAAATGCGGGTCGTTGACGGGAACCCGTGGCGCGAGGGCCTCCGCGAGCTCGACGACAATCTGGTTGCCGTTCCCGAGCATCGTCGAGTGCGCGCCGCGGTCAAGTTGCTCGCGGATCGCGTCGTCCAACTCCGCGACATGGTGGCCGAGCGTGTTGACCCACAGCGATGAGATGGCGTCGAGGTAGCGGCGCCCGTCGACGTCGATCAACTCGTGCCCGTCACCGGCCACGACCATCACCGGGCCGCTCTCGGTGTAACACGACATTTGCGTGAAGCCGTGCCACACGACCGCGGCGTCGCGTTTGGCCCAGCTTCCCCCAATGCCGTCGCTACGCACCGTGCCATGATGCCCCCGGCATGACCCTGAAGGACAAGGCGGCGATCGTCGGGATCGGCGCGACGCCGTACTACAAGCGCGGCCAGTCCCTCCCCCAGACACCGCTCGAGCTCGCCGGCAAAGCCACCCTGGCGGCGCTCGACGACGCCGGCCTCACCGTCGACGATGTCGACGGTCTCGCCCTCTACAGCATGGGTCTCGGCGGTGACACGTCGTTGTTCGCGCAGACCCTCGGGATTCCCGAGGTGCGGTTCACCGCCATGCTCACCGGTGGAGGCGGCGGAGCCGCGGGTTCGGTGGGACTCGCCGCGGCGGCGATCGCGTCGGGGATGGCGACCTGTGTCATCAGCCTCATGACGCTGCAACAAGCCGCGAGCCGGTTCGGCGCGTCGTATGCGCCGCGGGGCAAGCCCGGCGCCCAGTACTCGGCGCCTCCGTCCCCGGAGGGCAACTTCATCCAGCCGGCCGGCCTCATGGCTCCGGGCCAGATGTTCGCGGTGCTCGCCAACCGACACATGCACCGCTACGGGACGAGCCGCGAATGACGCTCATCTTCGAGCCGATCCCGCTCCCCGCCGACCGGATGAGCTACGTGG
>DAIPLE010000227.1:0-3752 GCA_036769425.1 Actinomycetota bacterium | reverse complement strand
CACCGACGACACCCCCGGTTGGAGCAGCACGTCGAGGACGAGGCCGATAGCGAGCAGCTGGGCCAAGGCGCGGATCGCCGACCAGGCGATGCTGCGCTCGAGGCCGAGCTGACGCCACAACGACAGGATCACCGCGACCGCGACGAGGCTGGCGGAGATCCCGAGCCCGGCCCAACCGATGTTGGTCATCGTTCGCCGACCTCGTCGTCGACCGCGACCGCGGCGAGGAAGCGCCGCACCTCCGGTGGGCTGTCGGACTCGAGGGTCGAGGCGGGACCCGAGTGCGCGACGCGGCCGCCGATGAGGATCAGCACATGATCGGCGAGTCGCCGGAGCTGTTCAAGGTCGTGGGTGACCCACACGACCCGCACCGCGGTCTCGGCCAGGTGGCGGGCCAGGGTCTCGAGGCCGAGCCGGGCCGCGGGGTCGACCGATGAGGTGACCTCGTCCATGAGGACGACCTCGGGTCGGGTGACGAGGGTGCGGGCGAGACAGATCCGTTGCGCCTCCCCGCCGGAGAGGTCGGTGGCGGCCCGGGCGAGGAAGCTGGCGTCGAGACCGACGGCCTCGAGGGCCCGGACCGCGTCGTCGTCGCCGAGGTTCGGCTCCGCGACCCGCAGGTTGTCGCGGACCGAGCCGGGAAACGGCGTCGGACGTTGGAAGACCATCCCGACCCGGCGGCGGAGCTGGAGGGGGTCCTGCTCGGCGACATCCTCGCCCCACAAGAGCACCCGTCCGGCGGTGGGGAGCTCGAGGCGGTTGCAGCAGCGGAGCAGCGTCGACTTGCCCGAACCGGACGGGCCCGCGACGACGGTGATCCCGTCCTCGGGCACCGTGCCGGTCGCGCCGTCGAGACGGGGGCGACGGACCCCGTCGACGGTGACCTGCTCGAAGCGGAACAGCGGAGTCACAGCGACAGCGATGCCGCATTGTCGCGCCGTGCCGGACGGTTCCCCGGCGCGGCGGGATCTCAGCCCGCGGTCTCCGGGTGGTTCCGAGCGGCGACGATGACGAACCCGGCCAAGAGGATCGGAATCGCGAGCGCGACGATCTCCGCGACCCGGTCGTCCGCGCTCACCACATCGAGGTTGAACGCGTGGTACGCCAGGTGCGGCGCCGAGTAGACGATCCAGGCGAGCGCGGCGCTGATCGCCAGGGAACGCGAGAACCAGATGCAGGCCGCGATCGTCACGACGACGAGCGCCAGGTTCAGGTCTCCGACGTCGCGGACCAGGTGCTCGTTGTAGAGGCCGTCGGAGGCGGTCCACATGTGGCCGAGTCCGGGGAAGTCCGAGAAGAAGGAACGGGGCGCGACGGAGGCCCAGACTCCGACGAAGAGCCCGCTGATCGCGAGGTACGCGAGCGCGAGCCGGGTGGCGAGTCGGCGGCTCATCGGGTCGACGCCGCGTGGCGGGCCTCGGCGATGGCGGCCCAGCCCTGCTGGGCGCTCGGATAGGCCGGCTCCCAGCCCGTCGCGCGGCGGAACTGGTGGTTGGAGACCCGTTGCGACGCGGTGAGCGCGCCGGCTGAGGAGCCGGCGACGAGGCGGAGCACCCAGGTCGGTGTGAGTCGCAGCCTGGGCAGGTCGAACGCGCCGGCGAACGCGTCGAGGTAGTCACGTCGGGTCACCGGGTTGTCGTCCACCACGTTGTAGAGACCCGACGGCGCGGCGAGCGCGGCGCGCACCGCGGTGGCGACGTCGTCGGTGTGGATCGAGGACAGGTAGGCGTCGGGCGGGCCGGCCACCGTCGAGCCGCGCCAGCGGGCGAGGCGGAGCCCCTCGTCGACCGAGCGGCTCGTCGGCCCGTAGAACAGCCCGAAACGCAGGACCACCCCGCGAGCGCCGGTGCTCCCGAAGTCGGTGACGAGCTGTTCACCCTCGAGGGTCGGTGCGAGCAGCGTGGTGCGTAGGTCGGGCGGTACCGATTCGTCGATCCAGCGGTCCCCGTGGTCGGGGTAGACGAAGGTGACCGATTCCTTCACGACCGGGTCGATCCCGTTCGCTTCGGCCGCGGCAAGGAGGTGCCGTGTGGCCTCGGTGCGGAGCTGGTTGTGGGTCGCCCAGGAGCCGCGACGCGCCATGCGTGAGATCGCCGGAACGTTGGTCGCTAGGTGCGCGATGGCGTCACAGCCCGCGGTCGCGTTCCGCACCGCGTCGGCGTCGAAGAGGTCGACCGTCACTGGCTCGGCGCCCGCGTCGCGGAGCCGGGCGGCCTTCTCGGGGTCGCGGGCAACCGCGCGCGCGTCGTGGCCCGCATCGAGCAGCGCCCGGAGGGTGCTGGGCCCGATCGCGCCAGTGGCTCCGGTGAGAAACACCTTCATCGCAGCACCTCCTGCATCCAGCTCAGTCCCTTGACCAGTGCTTCCGGTGGCGCCGATGTCGCGACCATCCCGACGAGGTCGGCGATGGACGTGCCGCGCAGCTCGGCGCGCCACGCGTTGTCGGCGCGTTCCATGACGACATGGATCGAGCACGGGACCCGGTACTCGCGTGCCGCGAGGCGGGCCGGGCCCTTGCGACGGATCTCGGTGCACCGGAACGAGGGCTCGGATCCGTCGACGGCCTCGACGACGTCGAGGACCGAGATGGCACCGGCCGGGCGAGCGAGGCGGTAGCCGCCCCGGGCACCGGGGACCGCGTCGAGGATCCCGGCGCGCGAGAGCGACTGGAGGTGCTTGGCGAGGTACGGGGTCGCCAGCCCGTGGTACTCGGCGAGACGGCCGGCGGTCAGGGTCGCGTCGGGGGGCAGCACCGCGGCGAGGGTGACGCAGTGCAGGCCCCACTCGACGCCTTCGGTCATGCGCACTTCTCGGATAATAACTATCCGGGTTAGCGCTGGCCAGCCGGCGGGCCGCCGGCGGCGCGGGCTCAGAGCCGGTCGACGAGGAGGCTCTGAAGGGAGCGGCCGATGCGGCCCGTCTGGTCGTGGAGGGCGCTCTCGGCGAGACCGACGCCGTTCGCCTCGGCGTAGGTGCGGGCCTCGAGCGCCACCCACTCCCCCACGGGGTGGCGGTGCAGGTAGATGGTGAGATCCGGGTTGATGAAGAGGTACCGGCCGCGTTCGAGGGCCGTGCTGACGCCGTTGCCGAAATCGGCGGCGACCGCGACGCGCTGCAGCGGGGTGGGCTCCTCCCCGGCGACCACGGGCACGGCGAGGCGAAACCACAACGTCGCCTCGCCCACGTCGGCGAACGACCCGGCGGCGGTGCGCAGCTCCATGGCCTTCCAGAAGCCGATGTCGGTCTGGGGAAACTGGATGGTGTACGGGTCGCTCTCGGCGACGGGCGACACGACCAGGGGCGGCGGCTCCGGGACCGGCAGCGCGAGCGTGTCGTCGGTGCGGAGCCGCAACGCGGTGGCGCGAGCGACCTCTTGGTCGTCGACGACGAGGCTCGCCTCGAGCCACTGGACTCGCTTGCCGGGGCGGAGGGTCCGGGTGCGCACCACGAGGGGTGCGAGCGGGACCGGTCGCAGCAGCTCGACGGTCAACCGGGTGACGAAGTGCGCGGGACCGGGGTCGGCGCGCTCGAGCGCCCGGGCCAACAGCGCCGCGGGGGCGCCGCCGTGCAGCGCGTCGGGAGACCACGGACCGCGGGCCAGCACGGTCGGGACGGCGCGGTCACCGTCGAGATGGAAGACTGCGTCGCTCATCGTTGGTGGAGCGTAGAAGGCGCGGACCGTGCCCGAACACAGCCGGGAGGAAGTCGAGCGGGAGTTCCAGCGGTTCGTCGAGCGGGGCTCGGCGAACGAC
>DAIPLE010000056.1:0-11627 GCA_036769425.1 Actinomycetota bacterium | reverse complement strand
CCTCCCTTCGTTACAACAGCAACAACAAGAACCCCAATTGTCACGCACCTGACGGGCGAGGGCAACCCCGAGAATTGGTCTGACCACTCTGGGCGCGAAGGCCCGGAGGGTCTTTTGGGGGCGGGCCTGTCCCTCCGGTCAGGCTCAGGGGCGAGCCGACGGGCGACGGCGGCGATCAGCGCGTGCCGAGGGCGCCGGCCGGGACCGTGCCCATGCGACCGGCTTCGAAATCTTCGAGGGCCTGCGCGATCTCGGACTCGGTGTTCATCACGAACGGCCCGTACCAGGCGACCGGCTCACGGATCGGTTGGCCGCCGAGGATGAGGACCTCGAGGCTCGACCCTCCCTCGCCCGGTGCGGTGTCGGCCGCGACCGTGATGGTGTCACCGGGCCCGAACACCGCGAGCTGGCCGGTCCTGAACGGGCGCCGATCGGGTCCGACGGTGCCGCGGCCGTGGAGCGCGTAGACCAGGGCGTTGAACGCCGGGGCCCACGGCAAGGTCAGCTCGGCGCCGGGGCTCAGCGTCGCGTGTGCGACCGCGATGGGCGTGTGGGTGGAGCCGGGACCCGAGTGGCCCGCGACCTCCCCGGCGATGAGTCGAACGAGGGCGCCGCCGTCGGCGCTGCGTAGCAGCGTGACGCGCTCGGCGGGGATGTCCTGGTATTTGGGCGCGACCCACTTCTGGGCCGCGGGCAGGTTCACCCAGAGCTGGATCCCGTGGAACACGCCGCCACTGGCGACGAGCTCCTGGGGTGGTGTCTCGATATGGAGGATTCCGGCTCCGGCGGTCATCCACTGGGTGGCTCCGTCGGTGATGAGCCCGCCACCACCAGTGGAGTCCTGATGTTGGAACGTTCCGTCGATCATGTAGGTGACGGTCTCGAAACCACGGTGCGGATGCCAGGGCGTCCCTTTGGGCTCGCCGGGTCCGTAATCGACCTCGCCCATCTGGTCCATGTGCACGAACGGATCGAGCAGGCGGGCGTCGACACCGGCGAACGCGCGGCGCACTGGGAAGCCGAGGCCCTCGTGACCCGACGGCGCGTTGGTGACGGACACCACGGGTCGCGGGGTCGTCGTGGCCACGTCCGGTGGGGTGATCGCAGGGAGCGTCAGCACGTCGTCGACCGTCACCGCGGGCATGGAACCTCCTTGAGGCCTTCCGGCGGGCGCGGGGGTCGCTCCGGTGAGCGTCGACCGCGACCACGAGCCGGGTTCTGGTGTTTTCAACGTCCGGGCGAGGCGATTCCATCCCGGCGTCGCCGTGACGCGACCCTCCGCCTGGCGGTCGCGTGGGTCAGCGCAGGTGCTGGTCGAAGAAGGCGAGGAGGCGTGACCACGCGTCGGCGGCCGCCGCGGGGTGGTAGCTCGGTGAGCCGTCCCGCATGAACCCGTGTTCCGCGTCGGGGTAGACGACGACGTCGTCGGGATGGTGGGCCCGGACCGCCTCGACGGCGGCGTCGGGGATGTACTCGTCTCGGCCGCCGAAGAACGCCAGGATCGGACAGGCGGGACGGCCGAGCTCACGGGGGATGTGACCGCCGTAGAACGGGGCGGCACAGGCCAGGTCCAGGCCGGAGAGCGCGGCGCGATAGCTGATCGTTCCGCCGAGACAGAAGCCGGTGATCCCCACCTTCGACGCTCCGAGGTCCCGGAGCCGCTGGACGGCCTCGGTGAGGTCGGCCTGCACCTCGTCGGGTGTGAGCGCACCAATGAGGGTGGCGAAGTCGGCGGCCTCGCTCCCTCCGGACCGGGCGAACAGGTCCGGGGCTAGCGCCGCGTACCCAGCCTCCGCCAGTCGCTCGCACATCCGGAGCAGCTGGGGCGATATGCCGTTGCCCTCGTGGATGACGATCACCCCCGGCCACGGCGGGTCGGTCGGGGGTGCGGCGAAGAAGTAGGGGACCGCCACGTTCGTCACCGCGAAGCGCTCGTCGAGTCGCGGCGCGTCCGTCTCGATCCGAGCCCGAACCCCGCGGTCCCAACGGTCGCGCCGAGCGCCAGGACCAGCAGCGCGGGGTCTGAGCTCATCGGGACGAAGGCCACGAGCAACGCCAACCCGAGGATGACGAGACCCGCCACGACGGGCGCGGATCGCTCCGCTCGGCTCCGAGGGTCCGCCTCCGAAGGCGGGGCATCGGCCGGCGAGGTCGCGGCGGGGCGCGCGCGACGCTGCAGCCACCATCGCGTCACAAAGGTCGCCGTCCCCGCGAGCCCGAGGAGGCTGACGACGAGCCAGCGGATCGTCTCGTCGGGAGCGCATCCACACCCCTGCGCCACGTTTTGCGCCACGCTCACCCGGGCTCCCCCGTGCTGGGCTCCGTCCCTCGGGACGATAGTGGCGGAGCCAGCGCGCCTCGACGCCCGCCCGGCACGACCGCGGCGGCACCGTTCCGGTACCTCTATCGTCGGGACGAAACTCGAAACCGGGTTGACAACGTCGCGATGCTTGTCGGCGACGCCGAGGACGTCCACGTGCTGATGAACAACTGCTCTCGGGACTGCGGCGTTCCCAACGTCCAGGACAGGGTCGACCGGCTCGTCGAGCGCCGCGCCGAGGCCGCCGCGGTGATCCGGTGAGTCGACGCCACGTCGTCGTCGGCGCCGGCCACAACGGGCTCATCGCGGCCTGCTATCTCGCCCGGGCCGGTTGTGAGGTTGTCGTTGTGGAGCAGCTCGACCGCCCCGGTGGCGGATCGCGCACCGAAGAGACCGTTCCCGGGTATCGCTTCGACCTGCACTCCGCCGCTCACAACCTGATCAACATGACCGACATCCCCGCCGAGCTCAACCTGGGTGATGCAGGGCTCATCTACCAGGAGATGGACCCGTTCTCGATCGCGGTGCACGCCGACGGGAGGCGGGTTCGGTTCTGTCGCTCGGTCGACGCCACGGTGGACTCCATCGCCGAGATCGACCGCGGTGAGGCCGCGGCATACCGCCGATTCATGCAGCACGCGGTTCCGATCGTGGACGCCGCGCTCCCCGCGGTGCGGGGCGACTCCTCGTGGCGAGACGCGCCGGGCCGCCTCGCAGGCGTCGTGCGGGCGCTGCGCCCCAGTCCGCTCACCACGATCCGTGACGTGCTCGGCCCTTACGACTCGCTGCTGCGCCGCTGGCTTCCCTCAAACCTGACTCGGGGACCGGTCGCGGCGTTCGCGGCGCACGCCGGGGTCGGTCCGGCGGTCCCGGGGAGCGCGGTATTCGCGTTGTGGCAGGCGGCGTACCACCGCTTTGGGCAATGGCACGGGCGGGGTGGCGCGCAGGCGCTGACCGACGCGCTCACCCGTCGCCTTGCCGCCCTCGGTGGCGAGCTCCGCTGCTCCGCGGCGGTGGATCGGATCGACGCGACCGGCGGCTGGGTCCGTGCGGTGGTGCTCGACAGCGGGGAGCGGCTCGACGCGAGCACCGTCGTCACCGCGATCGACCCGAAGGTGGCCTTGCTCGACCTGCTCGATCCGCCCCTCGGGGACCGAGATGGCGCGGACCTGGCCGCGGCGCGCCGATCCAACGTCGTGCAAGCCATCGTGCACGTGGCCACCGACCGTCTCCCCGCGTATCCCGACAGCCGACCCGGTGACTGGAACGGTTTGCAGAGCTACGTCGACCGGCTCGAGGATCTCACCGCGGCCTGGAACCAGGCCGAAGCCGGGCTCCTCCCCGACCCGCTTCCGCTCTACGCGTTCACGGCGTCGGCGATCGACGACGGTCTCGCGCCACCCGGGCATCACACCGTCTACCTGGCCTGTCCGGCGGCACCTTCTCGGGTCGAAGGTGGATGGGTGGCGCGGCGCAACGAGTTCGTGGACCGCGCCCTGGCCGTCGTCGCCGAACGAGCTCCCAGCTTCGTCGCGTCAGTCCAAGGTGTCGCCAGCTGGACTCCCGACGAGATGGAGCGGGTCGAGCGTTGGCCCGGTGGGCACCCGATGTATCTCGACCTCGCGCTGGACCAGCTCGGGCCGCTGCGACCCACGCGGCGGCTGGGCGGTCACCGCACGCCCGTCCGAGGCCTGTACATCTCAGGGGCGGGGACCAGCCCGACCGGCGGGATCATCGGCACTCCAGGGCGGTCGGCGGCCATGAAGGTCTTGCGCGACGAGGCGTAGATGGCCCCGGGGTTGTCGGCGCTCAGTAGCCCCGGCCCATGTCGACCTCGTTCTCGAGGGCGTCGCCGCTCAGGAACCGGCTCAGGTTCTCGCGAAACAGCTGGTGCAGGTTGACGAACAACGCCGCGGGGGACGACGCGGAGTGCGACGACAGGTAGAGGTTGGGCGCGTCCCAGAGGGGATCGTCGGCGGGGAGCGGTTCAACGCTCGCGACGTCCAGTGCGGCCGCGCGGAGATGGCCGTCGCGGAGCGCGTCGATGAGCGCAGCCTCGTCGACGAGTGATCCTCGTCCGACGTTGCAGAAGAACGCGCCTCGCTTCATGGCCGTGAACGCGTCGCGATCCATGAGCCCGGTCGTCTCTGGGGTCTCGGGCACGGCCGCGATGACCGCGTCGCACTGACCGAGCATCACCGCCAGCTCATCGGGCGGGTACAGGCCGTCGACGTCCGAGGCGGTAGAGCCAGGTGTCGCGGATCGTCGGGTCGCGACGACTCGGAGATCGAACGCCTGGGCGCGTGCCGCGACGGCAGAGTTGATCGCACCCAACCCGATGAGACCTAACGTGCGGCCGGCCAGCTGCTGGCCATAGAGGGGGTCCCAGTCGTGGCGTCGCTGCGCGTCGTCGAGCTCCCGGAACCGTTTCCAATGCTGGAGGACCCTGGCCAACGCGAACTCGGCGATCGCGACCGCGTTCGCACCGGCGGCGGTGCTCAGGCGGATCCCCGCCGCCGCGAGCCCGGCTGATTGCAGCTGTCCGGTGCCGGCTCCGACCGCTTGGACCCATCGGAGACGCGGCGCGACTGAGGAGACGTTGAAGGGCAGATCGATCGCCAACGCCACATCCAGTTGGCCGAAAGCCGTGCGCTGCTCATCAGTCAACGCCGGCGCAGCGGACCGCAACCGTTCCGCGCCGGGTTTGCCGCGCGCGCTGCGCAGCTCGTGTGTCTCGACGTAGGGCTCGACGAGGACCTGCACCTGCGGGTCGAGGCGCTCGAGGAGGTCGATCTCGGCTGCGAACGCCTCGCGGTCCCCGTGCCACTCCGTGGGGTACAGCACGCCGACCACCACGGACGACCCGGCACCTCGGGAAGGAATCACGGCGAACCTCCGATCAAAAGCAAACGGCGGGCGGGTCGGTCGGGGTTACCAATCCCAGGCGTACGTGTCGTCGGGCCAGTCGACGATGCCCTGGCCTCGCAACCGTTCATGATCACCCGACGGCACCCCGAGTTCCTCGAGGAGCATCCGGGTGTGCTCCCCGACCCGGGGGGGCGGTCCGAAAATCCGTCCGGGAGTATCCGAGAAGCTGATCGTCTCGCCGAACTGCCGGAGCCGACCGAGGAGCGGATGCTCGTACTCGATCACCAAACCGAGGCGTTCGGCGTCGGCGTCGAACAGCGCGGCCTTCCCGCCGTCGACATCGACCGCGACCTCGTTGGGGACGCCGGCGTCGTCGAGGACGTGGGACCACGTCACCGCGCTCTTCGTGGCGAGCGCATTCTCGAGGGCGGCTTCGGTCGAATCCGGGTCGATCTTGCGATCGACGCCGGTGCCGTCGAGCAGCGCGGTGCGGTGGGCGTCGGAGAGGGCGCACACCTGGATCCAACCGTCGTTCGTCTCGTACAGACGGTAGAAGGGCCCGAATCCTCGCTGGCGGGCGTCGAGCTTGGGCCGCCAGGTCGGCTTCCCGTCCCGGTCCAACAGGACGTCGGACGCGAAGACCGCCCCGCCGTCCATCAGACTGGTCCAGAGCTCTTGGCCTTGGCCGGTTCGTCGTTGGTGGACGAGGGCGGCGAGGACCCCCACGACGGAGAGCATGGCGTTGCTCGCGTCGCACATCCCGTACCGGTAGTAGAGGGGCTCGTGGCCGTGCCGTACGGCGCCGGCCTCGTGTTCCAACCCGGCGGAGGCCTGATACAGCGGGTCGAGGCCGCCGAAGTGAGAGAGGGGACCGTCCAGCCCGTACGCGTAGGTGTTGCAGTACACGACCTCAGGGTTGACGGCACGGCACCCGTCGTAGTCCAAGCCGAGACGCGCCGCGGTGCCTTTCGTCATGTTGTGATGAACGACGTCGGCGCTGCGAACCAGGGCCAGGGCCAGCTTGAGACCCTCGGGGTCCTTGATGTTGAGTGCGATGTCGCGCTTGCCGCGCTGACAACCGAAGAACGGCGTCGCGGCCATGCGCATCCCGTCCCCCGCGATCGGCTCGACCTTGATGACGTCGGCGCCCAGATCGGCGAGGATCATCGGGCCGAACGGTCCCGCGAGGTATTGGCCAAAGTCGATGACGCGCACCCCGTCGAGGGCCCGTCGGACGGTCACGTCCGGTGGTGGCGCGGGCGGGATCGCCGGCGCCCGACGCGATTCGACGCGGCGGGCCCCGGTGCCGATGGCAGGACGTTTCCCGCCACCGGTGATCGCGGTGATCTCGTCGGCGTCGTAGCCGAGGTCGCCCCATACCTCGGCGTCGTGTTGGCCGACGCCCGGTTGCGGGCCGGCGATCGCGCCCGGCGTGCCGAGCAGGTGGATCGGTACCCCGATCTGGGTGACCGGGCCGAGATCCGGGTCGTCGACGATGGCGACCATCCCGTTGGCCTGCAGCTGGGGATGCTCGAACTGGTCTTCGGGCTCCACGACTGCCTCGACCGCGTGGTTGTTCGCGAGCAGCTCGGCGACCAGCCGGTCGCGTGGCCAGCGGAGGAACGCCTCCCGACGTCGCTCGTTCAAGACCAGCTGCTGCTCGAGCGGCAGCAGACCTTCGAGCGCCGACGGTGGCGGGGTGTCCACCTCCAGGACCTCGTCGAGGCTCTTGAGCGGGGTCAACCCGCTCATGATCGAGACATGGGCGAACTCGCGGTTCGCGCACTCGAAGAGCATCCCTTGGTGGATTCCCGGAGGATGAGTCTTGGCCATCAGCCCGTAGAACGCGGCGTCGGCGCGCTCGGCTTGCTGCCAGATCTGGGTCGTGTACAAGAACACGCCTTGCAAGAGGCTGGTGCGGACGTGCTGGCCCCGCCCCGTCGACTCGCGTGCGATCAGCGCCGCCAGCACGCCGCTGGCCACCAGGTAGATGGCCCCCATGCTCGGCATCGGCATGGCGAGGAAGATCGGGCCGGCTCGCCACCCTGGCTGCTCCCACTGCTGACCGGACGCGGCTTGGATCAGCGCGTCGTATCCCGGGCGGTCGGCGTTGCGGTGACCGTCCGGCCACCCCGGCACCGAGCAGTAGACGAGACGAGGATTGACCGCCGCGCAGGCGTCGTAGCCGACGCCGAGACGGTCAGCGACCCCGGGGCGAAACGACTCGACGACCACGTCGGCCGACGCCACGAGCTGCAAGAACGCTGCCCGGCCGAGGTCCGACTTGAGGTTGACCTGCACGGCGCGCCGCGACCGGGTCCAGACCTTGTAGCCGTCGTAGCCCCGGAACGGGTCGCCGCCCGGCGGTTCGACCTTGATGGTGTCCGCGCCCTGCTCCGCGACGAGGAGGACACCGAGCGCGCCGGCTGCGCCCCACGTCAGGTCGAGGACACGCAGACCATCGAGCGCCCCGGGCATGTTCGCATCCTTCCACGCACCTGACACCGACGTCAGCCGCGGCGCGCCACCGAGGGGCCACCGCGCCGGGGAGCGCGATGTCACAGCGCGGCGCGACGGTCACGGTGCCTCGGGAGCCGGGCGTCGCGGCACCCCGCCCCTCCTCATGATTCGGAGGCCACGATGGTCACCCAGCCCCGCTCCCGCGCCGACGTCGCGAGCCGTCTCGCTCGTCGTCTCGGCATCGAGTTCCACTCCGATCTGCTCGACATCGTGCCGCCGGTCGGGTGGGACGAGTTCCCCACCCGCGCCGAGCTCGGCGAGGCGTTCCGCACCCGGGACGAGCATCTCGACCGTCGCCTCCGGGCCATCCGCGACGCCCTCGCCGCCGCGCACCACGACGAGGCCCGACGGCTCGTCGGACGGGCCCTCGCCCTCGCCGGCGGCGTTGCGGCGTCGGCGGTCCTGGTCCGGGCCCGGCGCGGAAGCGGTAGCGTCACCGGGCGCGCCCGCGATCACGGAGGCAGCTGTGCAGGTCAACGAGAAGCTCTACATCGGCGGCGAGTGGGTTGAGCCCGAGACGTCGGCCACCATCGACGTCGTCTCTCCGCACACCGAGAAAGTCATCGGGCGGGTGCCCGACGCCTCTCCCGCCGACATGGACCGCGCCGTCGCCGCGGCCCGCCGGGCGTTCGACGACGGGCCCTGGCCCCGGATGACCCCCGCGGAACGAGCCGAGGGCATCAAGCGCCTCTCGGGTGCGGTCCAGTCGCGTGCCCAGGACCTGGCCGACCTCATCTCGTCCGAGAACGGGTCACCCAAGTCGTGGTCGCTGATGGGCCAGGTCTTCTCCGCGACGATGGTCCTCGACACCTACGCCGGCCTCGCCTCGGGGTACGGGTGGGAAGACCGGCGCACCGGTGCGCTCGGCACGCCGGTGCTCGTCCGCCGCGCGCCGGTCGGTGTCGCCGCGGGAATCATTCCGTGGAACGTTCCCCTGTTCATCAGCGCGTTGAAGCTCGGTCCGGCCATGGCCGCCGGTTGCCCCATCGTGTTGAAGCCGTCGCCGGAGACGCCGCTCGACGGGTACCTGCTCGCCGAAGCCGTCGCGGAGGCTGACCTTCCGCCGGGGGTCGTGAACATCGTTGCTGCGGGCCGCGAGACCGGCGAGCACCTCGTTCGCCACCCGGGTATCGACAAGGTTTCGTTCACCGGGTCCACCGCGGTCGGCAAGCACATCGGTGAGATCTGCGGCGGGATGCTGAAGCGCTTGACCCTCGAGCTCGGCGGGAAGTCCGCGGCGATCGTGTTGGACGACGTCAACCTCGACGAGACCACGCTCGGCAACCTCGTCCAGTCCGGGCTCATGAACAACGGGCAGGTGTGCGGTGCGCAGAGCCGGGTCCTGGTCTCGAAGCGTCGCTACCAAGACGTTGTCGACGCGCTCGGCGCGGCCGTCGGCGCCTTGAAGGTTGGTGACCCGCTCGACGAGTCGGTCCAGGTCGGCCCGCTCGTCGCCGAACGCCAGCGCACCCGCGTCCAAGGTTTCCTGGATGCCGGCAAGGAGGCCGGTGCCCGGGTCGTGGTGGGCGGAGGACGGCCCAGTGACCAACCGACCGGCTGGTATATCGAGCCGACGGTGTTCGCCGACGTGAGCAACGACATGAAGATCGCCCGCGAGGAGATCTTCGGACCGGTCCTCTCGGTGATCCCCTACGACGACGAGCGCGAGGCGATCGCCCTCGCCAACGACTCCGACTACGGGCTGTGCGGATCGGTGTGGACCGCCGACCCCGAGCACGGGGCCGCAGTCGCGGCCCAGGTCCGGACCGGTGTCGTCGCGGTCAACTCGTCGATGATCCTGGACTTCAACGCCCCGTTCGGCGGGTTCAAGCAGTCAGGGATCGGTCGCGAGCTCGGTCCCGAAGGCATCGCCCCGTACACCGAGTACCAGACGATCATCCTGCCGGCGTAGGACGCCAGGTCGCCCGAGGTGGGCGGGATCTAGCTGGCGAGCGCGTCGCCGGCGTCGACGCCCGCCATCGACGGGTGGCGCAGCTTCGAGAAGACGCGGGCTTCGATCTGGCGGACCCGCTCGCGGGTAACGCCAATCTCCTTGCCGACCTCGGCGAGGTCGCGGGGGCCGCCGCCGTCGAGCCCGTACCGCAGCTCCACGATGCGGCGCTCCCGGTCGTCGAGGATGTCGAGCATCGTCTGCACCACATGGGTGCGGGCGTCGCGGTCGGCGATCTCGTCGGCGAACATCGAGCCCTCGTCGGCGATGGTGTCGCCGAGGAGCAGGTCGTCGCTGTCGCCGTCTCCAATGGGGGCGTCAACGCTGGCCATACGGGTCGGGAACCGCCGGACATCCCCCACCCGGGACGGGTCGACGCCGCTGGCGGCGGCAACCTCTTCATCGGTGGCTTGCCGGCCCAGTCGCGCCTCGAGGTCGTCGGAGGTGCGGGCAACGAGCCGGTAGGTGTCCTCGGCGTGCGCGGGGAGTCGGATGAGGCGGGCCGTGTCGGCGTACCCGCGCGTGATGGCCTGGCGGATCCACCAGGTCGCGTAGGTCGAGAACTTGAAGCCCTTCCGGAAGTCGAACTTCTCGACCGCGTGCAGGAGTCCGAGGTTGCCGAGCTGGATCAGGTCCCCGAACGGCAAGCCGGTGCTCTGATACCGGCGGGCGATCGAGACCACCAGGCGGAGGTTGGCGACGACGAACTCGTCACGGGCGCGCTGTCCGGCGGCAATCGCCCGGTGGGCGTCGCGTCGCTGCGTCGGGGTCAGGCGCTCGCCCGATTCGAGGCGCTCGAGGGCCGCGAGGCCGTCCATCACGAGGCGGCCGAGGCGCGCCTCGTCGTCCTTGGTCAGCAGGTCGTGGCGGCCGATCGACTCCAGGTAGGCGCCAACTGCGTCCTGGTGCTCAGCGCTGTGTTTGCGGGTCCGCGTAGCCATTGTCTGATCTCCCGGGGTTCGTAGTCATCAACGTCCGCGGATGCCTCAGACGTTCCCATGTGACGTCAGGCACAATCACCGGTCCAGGGCCTCCAGGCGGGCTTGGGCGGCGGCGGCGTACCCGGGGTCCAGCTCAGAGCCGAGGAATCGGCGTCCGAGCTCGACGGCGGCGACCCCCGTCGTCCCAACCCCCATGAACGGGTCCAGGACCAGATCACCGGGCCGGCTGGCCATCTCCACTAGCCGCCGGACCACGGCGAGAGGCTTTTGGGCCGGGTGCTTCGGGTCCTTGACCCGCTCATGGCCGGCGCAGATCGGGGCCTCGATGAAGTTGTGCATGTCCCGCTGGCGCCCGAAGTTCCAGGTGTGGCCCCGATCCCAGCAGCACACGACCAGCTCGCAGGAATTGAGGAAACCGGCCCGCCGCAGCTTCGGGGCCGGGTTCGTCTTGTGCCAGACCAGGAACTGGAAGGTGTCGAAGACCGGGTCGAACACCTCGTGCCATCGGCCCAGGAGGTTGTAGGACGTGAACGCGAAGAGGTTCCCGTGGGGGGCTAGAACTCGGCGGAGCTCGTCGACCCAATCGCCGGGGTCGAAGGCGATCCGGTCCCAGTCGGCGACGTCGTTGTTGAAATCGGAGCGCCAGCTCATCTCGATGTTGCCCCGCGAGTACGGCGCGAGGTTGTAGGGGGGGTCGGTGCAGATCAGGTCGACCGAGCCGTCGGGGATCTCGCGCATGAGCTCGCGGGCGTCACCGGTCCGCAACTCGAATGATCCGACCGGCGAGGTCGGCTCGGCAGGGAGAGTCACCGGACCATCGAAGCAGATGGCTTCACGCCGTCTGCGGTCTTCCCGCATTGGCCCCGTGGGGACTCGGTTCTGACGCGCGGGCAATACTGGGTCATGGGTCAGTTTGAGTGTCGCCGTCGGTCCCTCGGTAGGAGGGGCGTGAACCTGGCTTCGGGCTGCCGACGTAGAGCCGAATGTACGCGGAGGGTCGTAACCGACCCACTACCCAATACTGGTT
>DAIPLE010000226.1:1725-3757 GCA_036769425.1 Actinomycetota bacterium | reverse complement strand
GCGGGTGGTGCCGGTGAGCATCCGGGCCACGCGCTCCGGTGTGGGGGGCACCACCGGGAGGCCGTCGCTCCAGCCCCGCTCGAACATGGCCTCCAGGTCGTCTTCGCTCGCTCCCAGTTCGACCCGGCGGGACCCCAGCCGTTGGGCCGCGGTGGTGTCGGCTCGGGCCGCCGCGAGGTCCGGGTCCTGGGTCCGCGAGCCGCACCCGGGCCGGTGGGGTGGGAGGCCCACGCCGAGCCCGGCGAGGCCGGTGAACGCCTCCCATTGGTCGCGGCTCCAGCCGACGAGTCGGGCCGTCTCGCGCCCGTCCTCGACCCGGACCAAGGTGGGGACGGTGTCGAGGTCGAGGGCCAGTGACACGGCCAACCCGGTGTCGTCGACCGGGTCGAGGTTGGGTGGGAACGCCGTGTCGTCCTGGGTGTAGATCGTGAGCCGAGGCGCGTCCGACGCGTCACGGAGCTGGGCGAGGACCGGGGTGACGAGCTGGCACGTGGGGCAGTCGCGCTTGACGATGGCGACGAGCCCGTCGGGCAGCGAGACGGTCACCGCAGCGCCGCGACGAGGTGGTCGATAGCGAGCGTGAGGGTCACGACATCGTCGAGTTCGATGGCCGGGAACAGTGCGATGCGGAGCTGGTTGCGTCCCAGCTTGCGGTAGGACTCGGTGTCGAGGATGCCGTTGGCGCGCAACGCCGCGGCCAGCTGGGTGGCGTCGACCCCTTCGAAGTCGATCGTGGCGGTCACGTGGCTGCGCTCGGCCGGCTTGGCGACGAACGGCGTCGCGTGCGGGCTCGCCTCGGCCCATCCGTAAAGGACCTCGGCGGCCCGGTCACAGCGGGTCGCGGCCCACTCCAGGCCGCCGTGGGCGAGCATCCACTCGATGGTGTCGACCATGAGGAACAGCGTCGTAAGCGCGGGCGTGTTGTAGGTCTGGTCCTGGCGGGAGTTCTCGAGCGCGATCGGCAAGCTCAGGAACGCGGGCTGCCACCGTCCGGACGCGCCGATCCGCTCGATCCGCTCGACCGCAGCGGGGGAGCACAACGCGAACCACAGGCCGCCGTCGGATCCGAAGGCCTTCTGGGGCGCGAAGTAGTAGACGTCGAAGTTGTCGGGATCGACGCGCAGACCGCCGGCGGCGGAGGTCCCGTCGACGAGGACCAGCCCGTCGGCGTCGGGCCGGGCGATGTCCATCATCACCCCGGTCGAGGTCTCGTTGTGGGTGAGGGCGTAGGCGTCGACGTCGCGATTCGGGCGCGGGTCGGGGTGCGTCCCCGGTGGGGACCCGATCACGTCGGGATCCTCGAGGAACGGCGCGGACGCGGTGACGGCGGCGAATTTGGCCGAGAACTCCCCGAAGCTCAGGTGCTGGCTGCGCCGCTCGATCAACCCGAACGCGGCGGCGTCCCAGAACGCGGTGGTGCCCCCGTTGCCGAGCAGGATCTCGTAGCCGTCCGGCAGCGTGTACAGCTCGCGCAGGCCCTCGCGGGCGCGGTGCACCACGGTCTTGACCCCCGGGCGGCGATGGCTGGTGCCGAGATAGCCGTGGGCGGCGTCGGACAGGCGGGCCATGGCCTCGTCGCGCACTTTGGCCGGCCCGGACCCGAAGCGGCCGTCGGCGGGGATGAGCTCGTCGGGCAGACGGAGGGCGGCGGGATCCTCGGGCATCATCAGCGAGGCTACCGGTGGCTCCCCGGTGTCGCCCCGGTGTTCTCGGGTGTTCGGCCGCGCGGCTATGCGCGCCGCGACGGGCTGACCGGCTCGGACGGTTTGAGGCGGCCCGCGGCTTCGCCGGTCTCTGCTTCGTACCACCGGGGCCGGTTGGTACGCGCCCAGCGGGCGGTCACTGCGCCGTGCAGCATCCCGCGCAGCGCGATCGGGTCGCGCACCGCCAACAGGATGTGTCCGAGGACCGAGATCCAGATCCCGAGCGCGACCCAGTCGTGCACGAACGTCGCGCCGGTCCGGGTCGTGAGGGAGAACAGCGAGAACCACTTGAGCACGATGCCGGTGCCGAGCATCACCACGATCGCCGA
>DAIPLE010000226.1:0-1625 GCA_036769425.1 Actinomycetota bacterium | reverse complement strand
GACCAGTGCGCGGCGCGCTCGACCCGGTCGAAGCGCGCCAGCTCAGGCGGTGGGGTCATCGCTTCGATGGTTGGAGCGGCCCACCCAGCCGTCGGTGTCGTAGCCCCGCTGCTCCCAGTAGCCGGGCTCGACGTGGCGGGTCAGCTCGATGGTCTGGAGCCACTTGCACGACTTGTAGCCGTACATCGGTGCGATGTAGAGGCGCGCCGGCCCGCCGTGCTCGCTCGAGAGGGCCTCACCTTCGAGCTCGTAGGCGACGAGCACGTCGGCGCGGCGGGCCTGGGCCAAGGTGAGGCTCTCGGTGTAGGTGCCGTCGAACGACACGAACCGCACCGCGCTGGCGTCGGCCTGGACGCCGGCGCGGTCCAAGACGTCGGCCAGACGTACCCCGGCCCAGCGGACCTCCGGCACCCGCCAGCCCGTCACGCACTGGAAGTCCCGGGTCAGATGGGTCTTCGGCATCGCCGCGAGCTCATCGAAGGTGAGGACGGTCTCCCGGTCGACGAGACCCCGGACCGTCAAGCGGTACGCCGATCGGCTCCGGTCGGGCAGGTCGGACGTCACGCTGTAGATCCGGAACCGCCCGATCGGCAGCAACGCCAACAGCCCGGTCGGGTCCTTCGCCAGGACCGGCCCGACGTTGCGCTCGAGCCAGCCCTGCACGCTGGAGCCGAACACGATCCCGGCGGCCCCGAAGCCGAGGAGACCGAGGAACACTCGCCGTCCGACTGCGGTCTCGCTCGTGTCGCCTCGCCTCGCTCGTTCCACGCACCTCGACCCCGAACCGGGCCGGTGGCCCTCATGATGCCAGCGTGATCCCCGCCCGCTCACTCGGGCTCCGCCCGCGGCCGGTCGCCAGGCCTCAGGCCTTGCGGGCGGTGGTGGGGGTCGTGGTCGTCGCCGCGGCCGGCCGACGCGACTTGGTCCCGGGCTTGGTCGTGGTGGTCGTCGACGGGGCCGTGAGCGACGAGGTGAGGTTGAAGGCCTGGTTCATGGCGGCGAGGATCTTCGCCGCGATCCGGTCCCCACCGGCGCGCGTGAAGTGGATCCCGTCGCTGGTTCGCACCAGGATGATCGTCCCGTCCGGGTTCAGGAGAGAGTCGGTGTAGCCACCGGTGGCGGTGCCGAGCGCCGACACCGTGTCCACGTAGTAGACGCGCCCGGGGCGGGCTTGGGCCTGCGAGTTGACGATGTTGTTGATCAGCGCGTAGTCGTTCGAGAACCGAGCGGCGTCCTTCACCGGCGGGATGCCGACGAAGAACAGCCTGGGGTGACTGGCCGCGCCCGTCACCACGTCCATCAGGCCGCCGATGCGACGCCCGTACTCGGCCTGCCACGCAGGACTCCCGAACGACTCGCCGCCACCGTCACCGGTGAGGGTCTGGTCGTCGTTCGCCCCGAACGTGAGCACCACCGCGTTGGGCTGGTCGGTGGTCACGATGGTCTTGAGGTATGCCGGCCAGTTGAACACCTCGGGGCGAGCCAGCCCGGTCGAGATGTGGGTGTCGACGGGTCCGATGATCCCGACCGCCCGGTTCGACCACAGCTGGTCGATCAGGGACGACCCCGGTGTGTCGCCGAGCGAATCCCCGCCGATCCAGAGCCGCAGCGGATGGGTCGGAGAG
>DAIPLE010000225.1:0-3757 GCA_036769425.1 Actinomycetota bacterium | reverse complement strand
GTCGGGGGGCGGTCGCGTTCGACGTCGTAGAGGGCGTTGGCGGCGGTGGGGTCGGCGTAGTCGTCGACCGCGGGCTCGTCGACGGTGGGCTCGACGGTGGGCTGGTCGACGTCGGCCGGCGGGGAGGGAGGCGGACGACGGTCGCGGGGACGGTCCGCGAGGCGCCATTGGCGGGCGAACCAACGGGCGCCGCGGGCGATCGCGGTCGCGACTCGCCGCAGCGGGACCGCGGGCGCGAGGAGCGCGCTGAGGACGCCGAGACCCGCGAGGACCACGGCGGCGCCGACGGTGCCGGCCACGGCCCGCAGCGGACCGGCGATGGCGGCACCCACATATCCGCCGGCGGCGCGCAGGGCGGCGACCGGTCCGTCGAGGGCGGGGGCACCGCGGGTGAGATGGAGGACGCCGACGACGGCGAACCCGAGCAGCGCGGCGCCGAGCCCGACACGAAGCGGTGCCGGTTCGCGACCTGTCGGCTGCTCCTCGTCGGTGGGACCCTCGGCAGGGTCAGGGTCCGCGGCGGGGTGAGGTCGGGCTCGGAGGCACAGCACCGCGAAGACCACGCAGGCGACCGGGACGCCGTATCGGGCCTGGCCGAGGAGAGCCCCGAGGGTGTCGGCAAGCCCGCGGCCGAGGGTCCCCGCGAGGTCGGAGGCCAGCCCGAGGGCGGTCAGCGCGGCGAGGACGAGGAGCCCGACGCCGATGGCGTCGTTGCGGTGGGCGCCGAGCTGACGGCGGGCCGCCGCGGCGAAGTCGTGGCGAGGCGGCTCGGGGGGCGGTGGCCGCCGCCGGGACGAAGAGGCCCGCGGCCCACCGGGCTTCTTCGCCGCGCGCGGGGCGCGGCGAGCTGAGCGGGTGGTGGTGCGGGACGCCACCCGGTCACGCTAACACCAGCCACAAATCTGTCAGCGGACACACTGGGCTGCTTAGGCACCGAGAGTGGTCGATCGCCCCTCGGGACCCTTACAGCGCGGGGGCGTACCCGCCGTCGACGGGATACACCTGGCCGGTGATCCATTCGGCGGCGTCGCTGCACAGCAGCACCGCGAGGGGGGCGGGGTCTTCGACGTGGCCGAGGCGTCCGACCGGGTAGGCGCGGGCCAGTTTGGGCTCGAGGTCGGGGTCGGCGTCGATGGCGTCGGCGAGGGTGGAGTGCTTCATGGAGCCGAGGGAGATGCAGTTGACGGTGACGCCGTCGCGTCCGACCTCGGCGGCGAGCCCGCGGGCGAAGCCCATGGCGGCGGCCTTGGCGGCGCCGTAGACGACTTGTTTGCGCTCACCGCGTCGGCCGGCGTCGGAGACGATGACGAGCACGCGGCCCCATCTCCGTTCGAGCATGGCGGGAAGGTAGGAGCGGGTGACGTGGAGGACACCGGCCAGGTTCACGCGGATGACGGGGTCCCAGTCCTTCGGTCCGGTCTCGACGAACGGCACCAGGCGGACGCTCTCACTCCATGACCGGACGCCGGTGCCGGCGTTGTTGACCAGGATGTCGAGCGGTCCGGTGGTGTCGGTCATGCGGGCGACGGAGTCGCGGTCGCACACGTCGGCGAGGACGGGACGGGCGGTGCCGCCTTCGCGTTCGATCTCGGCGCAGACGCCCTCGGCGCGGTCACGGTCGAGATCGTTGATCCAGATGTCAGCGCCGGCGCGGGCCATCTGGATGGCGATGGCGCGTCCGACGCCGGCGCCGGACCCGGTGATGAGCGCAGTGCGACCGCCGATGAAGTTGGACCAGTCCCGGATCGTCACCGTCGCTCCGGCACGATGCTCAGACCTCCAAAATGACCGGGATCACTGCGGGGCGGCGGCGGGTCCGTTCGTTGATGAGTTTGCCGAGGGCCCGGCGGGCGTGGCGACGGAGCGCTTCGAACTCCACCGGGCCGTCCTCGGCGGCGTGGATGAGCGCGGCACGCACCGCGGCTTTGGCGTCTTCGAGGAGCTCGTCGGCTTCGGCTTCGTAGACCCAGCCTCGGGTGACGATCTCGGGGCCGGTGACGATCTCGCCGGTGCCGGCGTCGACGGTGACGATGACGACGACGAAGCCTTCTTCACCGAGGGTGCGGCGGTCGCGGAGGACGCCGTGGCTGATGTCATCGCCGATCCCGTCGACGTACTGGTAGCCGGCAGGGACGGCGCGCCGCTCGACCTCGACGCCCGTGTCGTCGATGGTGACGGCGTCGCCGTCTTCGCAGATGAGGACATGGTCGGGCTCGAGTCCCATGTCCTCGGCGAGCGCGGCGTGGTGGACGAGGTGGCGATACTCGCCGTGCACGGGGACGAACCATTCGGGGTCGACGAGGCCGAGGACGAACTTCAGCTCCTCGCGGGAGGCGTGACCCGAGACGTGGACGGGTGAGGTGCTCTCGTGGATGACGAGGGCACCGGCGCGGTGGAGCCCGTCGATGACGCGATGCACGTTCGGTTCGTTGCCGGGAATGGCATGCGCCGAGAGGACCACGATGTCGTCGCTGCTGACCTTGATGAACTTGTGCTCGTGGCTGGCCATGAGGGCGAGGGCGCTCATGGGTTCGCCTTGGGAGCCGGTGCAGATGATGCAGACCTCGCCGGGCGCGTAGCGGGTGACGTCTTCGGCGTCGATGACCCGATCGGCGGGGAGGTCGAGGAGCCCCATCTCGCGGGCGAGGCTGACGTTCTGGGTCATGGACCGTCCGAGGAACGCGACGCGGCGTCCGGCGGCGACCGCTTCGCGGGCGACTTGTTGGACGCGGTGCAGATGCGACGCGAACGAAGCGACGATGAAGCGACGTTCGGGGTGGTCGCGTATCAGGTCCCGCATGACGACCCCAACCGTGGATTCGGAGGCGGTGAACCCGGCCCGTTCGGCGTTGGTGGAATCCGAGAGCAGGAGCCGCACGCCACCGCGGCCGAGCTCACCGAGGCGGGCGAGGTCGGTTCGTCGCCCGTCGACGGGGGTGAGGTCGAGCTTGAAGTCGCCGGTGTGGATGATGGTCCCGGCGGGTGTGAAGTAGGCGACGGCGAAGGCGTGCGGGACGGAGTGCGCGACGGGGATGAACTCGCAGTCGACGGGGCCGATGCGTCGCCGCTCGCCGTCGCGGACGGCGATGAGCTCGGTGCGGTCGAGGACGCCAGCCTCTTCGATGCGGTTCCGGGCGAGGCCAAGGGAGAGCGCGGAGCCGTAGATGGGGGCGGAGACGTCTCGGAGCAGGTAGGCGAGGCCGCCGACGTGGTCCTCGTGGCCGTGGGTCACGACGATGCCGTCGACGTGGTCGGCGTGGTCGCGCAGGAAGGTGAAATCGGGCAGGACGAGGTCGATGCCGGGCATGTCGGCCTCGGGAAACATGAGCCCGCAGTCGATGACGACGATACGCCCGTCGACCTCGAGGCACATGCAGTTGCGGCCGATCTCGCCGAGGCCGCCCAGGAAGACGATGCGCGCAGACCCGATCATGCGGTCGAAGTTACTGCCCCGCCGGGTGGGCGCCGAACCACGACGGTAGCCGTGGCTGGTCGCGGGATCGGTTGTGGTCTGCGCGTCGAGGTCACGCGGTGGCGCGGTCCTTAGCGACCTCGTCGAGCGTGGCGTACTCCTCGCCGGTGTCGACCCAGTCCTCGAACTGGATCACCCCGAGCTCGGTGAATCGGTCACGGAGCCAGCCGTCGGCAGCGTCGAGGAGGCCCAGCTTCTTGCAGTTCGGGACGATCTTGGAGAACAGCATCGCCTGGAAAATGGGCCGGTCGGGGTCCTGCATGACGACCTTGACCGCGGCCTTGA
>DAIPLE010000224.1:0-3765 GCA_036769425.1 Actinomycetota bacterium | reverse complement strand
GGTTGAGCGGGATCCGGGGAATCTCGCCTGCGGCGAACCCGACCACCACGAATCGCCCGCCCCAGCGCGTCGCCCGGAGCGCGGGTTCCGAGTACGGGCCACCCACCGGGTCAATGACCACGTCCGCGCCACCACCGGTGATGTCCTTGATCCGGGCCTTCAGGTCCTCGGTCGTGTAGTCCACCGTCGCGACCGCCCCACGGGCCCGACACAAGGCCAGCTTGTCGGCACTGGAGGCCGCCGCCACCACGCGCGCTCCCAGGATGGTGGCGAGCTCGACGGCAGCGAGTCCGACGCCACCCGCGGCCCCCAGCACCACGACCCAGTCGTCGGCCTGGACCTCGGCCACACTTCGCAACGCGAGATACGCGGTCGTGTGGGCCACGCCGAACGCGGCGGCCTCGGCGAAGTCCACGCTGTCCGGTAGGCGCGTGAGCGCAGCGACCGGCATCGCGATCTGCTCAGCGAACGCGCCGGCGAAGGCGCTGCCGAACACGCGGTCGCCCGGTGTAAATCCCGTCGCGTCGTCGGCGACCGCCGTGACCACGCCGGCGAACTCGCTTCCGAGCGTGAACGGAACCGGAATCGAAATCTGGTACTCGTTCGCAACGAGCAGGACATCGGGAAAGTTGACCGCGGCGGCCTGGACGTCGACGACGGCGCCCCCGGCGCGCAGCGTCGGCGCGGGAATGTCTTCGATCACGACCGCCTCGGGCGGTCCGTACGCCTGACAGCGAGCTGCTCGCAACGATCGCTTTCCCTTCATGGTCGTTGATGATCGTGCCCGGTTGATGATCGTGCCCGCGGGGTGCCGTGCCAGTGAGCTCGGCCGGGTTGCCCACACCTTAGGGAACGCGCCACGGCTCCCTCGAGTGTCGTCGGACGAGACACCGGGACTGGGTGCTCCGGGCAGCCATTAGGTTTGGCGAACTTCCTCGCGGTGCAACGCCGCCCGATCGCTTCCCGTCTCTCTCACCGGTAGGTGGCGACATGTCATCGGACCACGAACCCAACGACGCCCGTCCGGCCACCGAGGCCCGACCCGAGTTGCGGATCCCGAGGCCCGACGAAGTCGCGCCGGCCGACGAACTGACCATGGCGCGGGGCTGGCTCACCCATCTCCGCGAAAGCGCAATCTTCAAGCTCGAGGAGCTCGACGACGAGCAACTGCGCTGGAAGCCGGCCGCGACCGCCAACTCCCTCGGCGAGATCGTCATGCACCTGGGCTATGCCGAACGGCTCTGGGTGCGCGCCATCTTCGACGGCGAGACGATGGACATGTCGTGGAGACCGCGCATGTTCGTCCTGCCGGAGGGATGGTCCGTCGGCGACGTCGTCACGTTCTACCGGGCCGAGACCACGGCCGCCGCCGCCGTCCTCGACCGGGCCGCCTCGCTGGACCTCGCCTCGGCGGCCGAGTTCCGACCCACGACGCTTCGCTGGATCGTCACCCACCTGCTCGAAGAGATCGCCCGCCATGTCGGCCACATGGACATCACCCGTGAGCTCCTCGACGGCAGGACCGGCCGCTGACCACCCGCGGGCGCCGACCGCGCCGCGTTGGCGGGCGGTCGGGTTCACCGATCGACGCGGTCACCGGACGGCGACACCGTCCGGTGCAGCACCGCGCTCGTGGGAGCGAGCACCACCCGCCGGGCCGAGCCGTCGCCGACGGTTGCGGTCGCGTCGACGATCAAGCTGTGGCCGCCCGGCTGACCCGGTGGCCAGACCAGGCTGACGAGAGGTCGGGACGTCGCATTCGCGACCGTCGTGTTCCCGGCGTCAGCGACGAGCAGACCGGTCTCCCATCCGACGGCGACACTGACGCAATGGGGCCGACCGTCGGCGCCGACGGTGACGAGATACGGCGACGCCGTGGCCCGGTCGATCTCGTCTCGAAGCCCTTCCAGTGACACGGGGATGCTCATATCCTGACGCTACGCCCGGTCGTCTCAGCCGCCGACGCCGACCGTGCTGGGCCGGGCTCTCGGAAAGGGCTGCATGACCCCGAACGGTGCCCGGTGGCGGACCCGATCACGGTGCATGGGCGCCCCGATCGCGTCGCTGCTCATGGTGGCGATCGCGTCCGTCAGTGCCGCCAGCGCCGCGCCCCGTCGCACGGTCACGCACCCGAATGACGGGCTCCAGGCGCTGCGCGCGGCCGCCGCGACCGCAGCGGCCGCGGCGCCGAGTGGCGTGGACCGCGCCGCTTACCAAGCCGCCGTGGAGGCGTACATCTGGGGCTCTCCGCTCGTCGTCATGGCTCGCACGCGCGCCGCGCTGGTCTGCGCGGCGGGAGTCAACACGTTCCTCGAACAGACCAGCTTGTCCGGACCGTCCAGCCGGCTGGTCGTGACACCGAACACCGACACGCTCTACTCGAGCGCGTGGCTCGATCTGCGCGCCGGACCAGTCGTGCTCCGGATCCCTGCCTTGGCCGACCGCTACTACGCCTTCCAGTTCCTCGACATGTACACCAACACCATCACCAACGTCGGATCCCGGACGATCGGTCAGGGACCCGCCTCGGTTGCGGTCACGGGCCCCAAGTGGAAGGGACGACTCCCAGCCGGCACCCGCCGAATCAGTTCACCGACACCCGACGTGTGGGTCATCGGGCGAACACTGCCGAAGAACGATGCCGACGTCCCGAACGTCGTCGCGCTCCAGCATGAATACGCCCTCACGCCCGGCGCGTCGAACGGCTCCACGCTGGGACCGGATCGTGGCCAATGCGGGCGGCCGGGCCCCGCAACCGTGAGCGCTTCCGGATCGGAGTTCTTCGACGAGCTCGGCGCCGCGCTCGCCGCCGACCCGCCCCCCACCGGCGACGCGCCCGTGCTTCGCGATCTCAGCGCCGCCGGGATCGGCGCTGGGATGCGCCCGTCGACGCACGCGAGCCCGGCGGTCATGGCGGCGTTGGGCCAGAGCATCCCCGCCGCGA
Organism: Actinomycetota bacterium; assembly: GCA_036769425.1. Classification (GTDB taxonomy): domain Bacteria; phylum Actinomycetota; class Acidimicrobiia; order IMCC26256; family PALSA-555; genus PALSA-555. The sequence continues at coordinate 821 of DAIPLE010000224.1, read as the reverse complement.
ACGTCACGATCGCAGCAACCTCGGCACAGAACCTCACCGCGGTCAAGGGCTGGTCGCGGCTGCAACACCTCGGGGCCTACGGCCGCGACTACGTGACACGCGCCGGCGTCGCCCAGACCGCGCTGGGTGCGAACGTTCCCGCCGAGTCCGTCTACTACTCCACGGGAGCCGACACCGCCCGGACACCGCTCGTCGGCACCCGTCCGGTGATCGTCCATTTCGTCGCCGGCCAGCTGCCGCCGGTCGATCGGCGCGGGTTTTGGTCCATCACCCTCTACGGACCTGACCACTTCCTAGTCGCCAACCAGCTTGACCGGTACGCGATCGGCGACCGGACCGCGGGCCTCCAGCGGGCATCCGACGGATCCCTCGATCTCTATCTGGGCGCCCAGCCGCCGGCCGGTCACGAGGCCAACTGGCTCCCGGCGCCGCCCGGCAACTACAGCCTGGTGCTCAGGGCCTACGTCCCGGGCGCCGCCATCCGCCAGGGCTCGTGGAGTCCCCCGACGATTCGACCCCAGATTCCCTGAGTCGACCCGGTCGAACGACCCCCGGGACCGAATTCGCGCTTCAGGTTTGTGGCCCCAGATGCCGATCCGGTCTTGTGCGAGCCCGCACCTCGTCCGTCTCCGGGCAGGCGCCGACCGCTGAGCTGCCCGCGCTCCACCTTGTCGCGCGTCAACCCGACCGCTGCCCGGTGAGGCCCGGTTGAGTGTCGCCCTCGCCCCGGCTCGCGACGACCGCCTCATTCGCTCGTCGTCGGTCCTGCGCCGATGGGAGCGTGGCCTGCTCCAGATCGTCACCGTGTCGTGGGTGTACGC
>DAIPLE010000055.1:0-11664 GCA_036769425.1 Actinomycetota bacterium | reverse complement strand
ACGCTGCTGCTCACGACCCAGTACCTCGAGGAGGCGGACCGGCTCGCGGAGCGAATCGTCGTGATCGACCACGGAGCGGTGATCGCCGAGGGCACACCGAACGAGCTCAAGGGCCGTCTCGGCGCCACGGTCATCGAAGTCGCCTTCGGCAACGATGCCGCTACCCGTCGTGCCGCCACGCAGCTGGCGTGTCTCGGAGACCTGGCCGTCGACGGGAAGGAAGTGCGCGTCAGCGTCGCCGACGGTCCCCGGGCGATGCTCGAAGCGGTGCGGGTGCTCGACGCCGAGCACCTCGAGCCGCTCACGATGGCGCTGCGCGAGCCGACCCTCGACGACGTGTTCCTCGCGCTCACCGGTCACGCGGCCGAAACCGAACCGGAGCCGACCCGCTCATGACCGCCACCGCGGCCACCCTGCCCGCCCCGGCCGAATCCAGCGCGGCGTACGCCCGGCCCCGAGTCGTCGGCGATGCGCTGACCATCGCCTGGCGCAACCTGCTCAACATCCGGCGCAATCCCCAGCTGCTGGTGTTCGCCACCATTCAGCCCGTCATCTTCGTGCTGATGTTCCGCTACGTGTTCGGCGGCGCGATCAAGGTGCCCGGCGTCTCCTACGTCGACTACCTGATGCCGGGGATCTTCGTGCAGACCGTGGTCTTCGGTTCGCTGACCACCGGTGTCGGCCTCGCCGAGGACCTCCAGACGGGGCTCATGGACCGGTTCCGTTCCCTGCCGATGGCGCGCTCCGCGGTCCTCATCGGGCGCACCCTCGCGGATCTGGTCCGCAACGTGTTCGTCGTCGCGCTGATGTGCATCGTCGGTCTCATCGTCGGGTGGAACCCCAGCGCCAGCCTTCCCGCGATCCTGGCTGGGCTTGGACTGGTCCTGGCGTTCTCGTACTCGCTCTCCTGGCTGTTCGCCATCGTGGGGCTCGCGGTGCGCAACGGCGAGACCGCCCAGGCCGCGTCGTTCCCGCTGCTCGCCCCGCTGGTCTTCGCGTCGTCGGCGTTCGTGCCCGTCGCGTCGATGCCGGGCTGGCTCCAGGTGTTCGCCAAGCACCAACCGGTGTCCGTTGTCGTCAACGCCGTGCGCGGTCTCACGCTCGGCGGCGCGACCACCTCGAACGTTTTCAGCGCGTTGGCCTGGATCGTCGGGATCGTCATGGTCTTCGCGCCGATCGCGGTCGCTCGCTATCGGCGCGCCGTCTAAGACGGGTCGCCGCCGATCGGAACCGCCACTGATCAAGCCGCGGTGCTCAGCTCCGACCTGGCTGTCTTGTGGCGCTCGGTGTGAGAGCCAAGGTCACTGGGTGCTGATCGGTGTCCCGTGGAAGCACCCGAGCGTGTACGGGTATTCGAGCGTCGCGTCGTAGTGGTACAGCTTCTTCTTCTTGCCGTTCAACGTCACCGTGTTGGTGCGCCCGTGGCAGGCGTCCAGGCTGGCGTTGGTGAGAAGGGTCCCGTGCGAGTCCCGTTCGGCGTAGATGCCGTACCCGTCCTTGGCGTACCCGACCAAGGTGGACCGTCCCGTCGCCTGGTCGAGGATGCACGACGGGACCTCATGATGGTGATAGGTGGAGCTCATCTCGGGGTGACCACCACAGCTGTCGAGGACCTCGTGGGCCGCGGCGTCTCGCCCCTCACCATCCAACGCGTTGAACAACACGACACCGTCGGTCAGCACACCGATCGCCCCGCCATTCGTGCACGAGGGAGCACTCGCCGCGGTGGGATCGGCCGGGAGATTCCACGTGATCGACTGGGCCGCGATGTGGTTGGGGTTCCGGTCGTAGGCGGCCGCGGGATCGTTGGCACCCACCGGGAACGTCCCGGTGGTGTGTCCTTGTGGGAGGTCGTTGGTCTTCACGACCCGCCGGCTACCGGACACCGTCGTCGAAAACGATGCGTTGGGCCAGCTCACCGCACCTTGGACTGCGATCTTGGTGGTGGAGTTCCAGGTCTTCGCGGCCGTGTTGATCCAGGGCCCGACCGCTTGCGCGCCCCCAATGTTTCCGAACTGGGTCTGGCACGAGTCGACGCTGCCGACCTTCGGCGAGCTCGAGACGTTCCCGTCACCCAGCGGCAGTGCCGTCGGGTCCACCCGCGTCGCAACCGCCGCCCCCGCCGAGATCACGCCGATCGAACCGACTAGCCCGCCGACGCCGCTGAGCAACGCGCCGCAGAGCACGACGGCTCGCAGCGCTGGTGATCGTGACCGTCCCAATCGTGCCTCCCGCCCGAGGACTGGCGACGCTAGCGGCCCGGCCCCCGGACCGGTCGACGTGTTGACGAATCTCGCTATATCAAGGTTTCAAGGTGTTTCAGGCGATAAATCTCGGGAATTTGCTACGTTTATCTCGCATGAGCGAGTTTCGGATCGGCCAGGCGGCCGAGCTGCTCGGGGTCAGTCCCGACACCGTGCGTCGCCTCGCCGACTCCGGGGAGCTCGAGACGCGCCGGACCGACGGCGGTCATCGGGTGGTCGAGGGGCGCACGCTCGCCCGGTTCGTGGTCGAGCACACCGGTGTCGCGGTGGCCGGCGCGATCGTCGGGCAGTCGGCTCGCAACCGGTTCCCAGGGATCATCACCCGGGTCGTGAAGGACCAGGTAGCAGCCCAGGTCGAGGTCCAGGCGGGTCCGCATCGGGTCGTGTCCCTGATGACGGCGGAAGCAGTCGATGAGCTAGGGCTCGAGCCCGGGATGCTCGCGGTCGCGGCGATCAAGGCGACCCAGGTCGTCGTCGAGGTCCCCCTGGCCACCTGATCGACCAGTCGTGCGTTTCTGAGGAGGAGAAGATTTGGGTTCCCAACGCACGTTCCGTCTCGCGGTCGCGGCGACGGTCACGCTGGCGGTCGCGGCGGCGTCGACGCTCATCGGTCTCGGAACCGCGGGCGCGGCTCGTCGTGCGACGCCCCGACCGACGGGTTCGATCACCGTGTCGGCCGCGTCGTCGCTCACGGAGGTCTTCAACCGTCTGGGCAAGGACTTCGAACGCAAGTACCGCGGGACGAGCGTGACGTTCAACTACGGGGCGTCGAACGTCCTCGAGCCCCAGATCGAGCAAGGCGCCCCCGTCGATGCCTTCGCGGCGGCCGACACCACGACCGCGGACAAGCTCGTGGCGGCCGGTCACGTCGTCGGTCTGCCCGTCGTCTTCGCTCGGAACCGTCTCGAGATCGCGGTGGCGAAGGGCAACCCGAAGAAGATCAGGACGCTCGCTGACACCGTGAAGCCGGGAGTGCAGCTGGTCTTGTGCGCGGCGGCGGTCCCGTGCGGCAAGTTCGCGCGGCAGGCCTTCGCCAAAGCGGGCGTCACGCTCCTGGAGGTCCCGACCGGTCAGGACGTCAAGGACACCCTCTCGAAGGTCCGGCTCGGGGCCGCGGACGCCGCGGTGGTCTACGTCACGGACGTGAAGTCAGCCCGCGGGCAGGCCGTCGGCGTGGCGATCCCGACCGCTCAGAACGTCATCGCCTCGTATCCGATCGCGCGGGTCAAGTCGGCATCAAACCCGAACACGGCGCAGGCGTTCATCAGCTACGTGACGTCGCGCCCGGGAGAGGCGACCCTCGCGGCCTTCGGCTTCGTCCATCCATGATGCGTCCGGTGAGCCGGCGGCGCCGTGTGGCCCGCAGGCCGCCCGTCGCGGCGTGCCTGCTCGCCGCGGCGGCGGTCGCGTTCTTGGTCCTGCCCCTGATCGGCTTGGCGCAGCGGGCGCCGTGGTCGACGATCTGGGGCGATCTCACCGATTCGGCGACCGTGGATGCGCTGCGGCTTTCGTTCGAGTGCTCGCTCGGCGCAATGGCCCTGTCGCTGGTGTTCGGTGTCCCGCTCGCCTGGGTGCTGGCGCGCGTCGACTTCCCGGGGCGGCGCCTGACCCGAGCGTTGGTGCTGGTCCCGATGGTGCTTCCGCCGGTGGTGGGTGGCGTCGCGCTCTTTCTCGCGATCGGTCCCCGAGGGCTACTCGGCCAGTACCTCCACCAATGGTTCGGGCTCACCCTCCCGTTCACGACGCTCGGGGTGATCGTCGCCGAGACGTTCGTGGCGATGCCGTTCCTGGTGATCACCGTCGAAGGCGGCCTGCGAGCCATGGATCAGCGATACGAGTCCGCGGCGACGACGCTCGGCGCCACCCGTTGGACCGTGTTCCGTCGCGTGACGCTCCCCCTCATCGCTCCGTCACTGGTGGCGGGCGCCGCGCTCAGCTGGGCCCGGGCGCTCGGCGAGTTCGGTGCGACGATCACCTTTGCCGGCAACCTGGCGGGGCGGACCCAGACCATGCCGCTGGCGATCTTCCTCGCCTTCGAGAACAACCCCGAAACCGCCATCGCCTTGAGCCTGGTGCTCGTCGTCGTGTCCGTCGCAGTGCTGGCAGCGCTGCGCGACCGTTGGCTCACGGTGTGACCCTCCACGCTGCCGTCCACGTTCGGAGAGGCACCCTCGATCTCGATGTGACCCTCGAGGTCGGGACTGGGGAGACCGTCGTGCTGCTCGGACCGAACGGTGCCGGGAAGACGACCCTCCTGTCGGTGCTGGCCGGGCTGGTCGGCCTCGACGAGGGTCGCATCGCGCTGGACGATCTCGTGCTCGACGACCCGCAATCGGGCGACTGGGTGCCGACGGAACGTCGACCGATCGGGTACGTCTTCCAGGACCAGCTGCTGTTTCCGCACCTCAGCGCACTCGACAACGTCGCGTTCGGTCTGCGTGCCGATGGCTGCCGACGGGGCGACGCCCGGCGTGAAGCGATGCAGTGGCTCGAACGGTTCGGGCTCGCTGCTCAGGCTGGCGCACGACCCCGTGAGCTGTCGGGTGGCCAGGGTCAACGCGTGGCGCTCGCCCGGGCGTTGGCGAGGGCCCCGAGCCTGTTGCTCCTCGACGAGCCGCTCGCGGCGCTCGACGCCACGACCCGCATGGAGGTGCGGCGCGATCTGGGCCGCCACCTGGGGAGCTTCAACGGGCCGCGTCTGGTGGTTACGCATGATCCGATCGACGTCATGGCGCTCGCCGACCGGGTGATCGTGCTCGAGCACGGACAGGTGGCGCAGACCGGCACGCTGGCCGATCTGCGGGCCACGCCCCGGTCGCGGTACGTCGCCGACCTGGTCGGCATCAACCTGTACCGCGGAACCCTGTTCGGGAGCCGGGTCACCTTGCGTGAGGGCGGCGAGCTGGTCGTCGTCAACGATGACCGCCGGACGGGGGAGGTGTTCGCGGCGGTCCGTCCCGAGGCCGTGGCGTTGCACCGCGACCGACCCGAGGGGAGCCCGCGCAACACGTGGGCGGCGAGAGTCATGACCATCGATCACGAGGGACCGCGGGCCCGCGTGACCCTTGGCGGCTCGATTCCCATCACGGCCGAGATCACCGAACGCGCGGCGGACGAGCTTGGTGTGGCCGTGGGAACCGACGCCTGGGTCAGCGTGAAAGCGACCGAGATCGAGACGTACGCCGCGTAGCGAGGGCGCAGCTCACCGGGCGGCCCGCCGAGCCGCCCAGCGCCGCGAGATGCTCACCCCGGGGCTGAGGTCCCCGGGTAGGGTCCGGGCGCCGTCGGCGCAACCGAGCCGGTCCGGAACCGGAGGTGCGAGGTGCTCAGCGCGATCGTGGCCAGCGCCGCGGAGCCGGCGCAGCTGCTCCCCGCCCGCACCCAGATGGCGTTCACGCTCGGGATCCACATCGTGCTCGTCCCGTTCGGGGTGGCGTTCGTCGCCATGGCGTTGTTCGCGAACTACCGCGGCCTGCGCAAGGGTGACGAGATCGCCTTGCGGCTCGCCGAGCGCTGGTCGCGGGTGGCGGCAGTGCTGTTCGCGGTCGGGGCGGTTACGGGGACCGTGCTCTCGTTCGAGCTGGGGCTGTTGTGGCCCGGCTTGATGCGCCGCTTCGGACAGGCGTACGGCATCCCGTTCGTCATCGAGGGCGTGTTCTTCTTCCTCGAGGCGATCTTCGTCGCGATCTACATCTACGGCTGGAAGCGCATGCGACCCTGGCCGCATTTCTGGGCCGGCATCCCGGTCGTGCTCTCCGGCATCGGTGGCACGTTGTCCGTCGTCGCGGCCAACGCCTGGATGAACGCCCCCGGTGGTTACACGCTGCGTCACGGCCGGGTCGTCGCCGTCGACCCGGTGAAGGTGATCTTCAACGGCGCGTTCTGGCATGAGAGCATCCACATGCTCCTCGCGGCCTACATCGTCGCCGGGTTCCTCGTCGGTGGCGTCTACGCCACCGCGATGCTGCGGGGCCGCCGCGACCGGTATCACCGGCTCGGGTTCCTCATCCCCTTCACCGTCGCTGCCGTCGCGATGCCGTTCCAGATCGCGGTGGGGGACTCCGCGGCCCGGTGGGTCTTCAACAACGAGCCGGTCAAGTTCGCGGCGATGGAGCTGGTCCCGAAGACGACCCGGAACGCCCCCGAGACGATCGGCGGCTACGCGTCGACCGACGGGCGGGTGCACGGACCCAAGATCACGCTGCCCGGCGTGGCGTCATTCCTGTCGGGGTGGAGCACCGCCACGAAAGTGAAGGGCTTCGGTTCGGTCCCACCCGCGGACCGTCCACCGATCACGATCGTGCATCTGGCCTGGGACGTCATGGTCGGGCTCGGGACCGCGCTGCTGGGCTTGGCGGCCTGGTTCGCGCTGCTCTGGCGGCGCCGGCGGGACCTCACCCGGTCGACCTGGTTCCTGCGCGCCGCGTCGGTGGCCGGGTTCGCGGCGCTGGTCACGATGTGGGCGGGCTGGACCGTCACCGAGGTCGGACGTCAGCCCTACATCGTCTACGGGGTGCTGCGAACCCGAGACGCGGTCACCCACGCCGACGGTGTCTGGTTCAGCCTCGCGGCGGTGTTCGTGCTGTACACGCTGCTCGCCACGGCGACGTTCCTCGTGCTGCGCAGCATGGCGCGACGGTGGCGGCGCGTCGACGCCGCCGGTGTAGGCGACACCGACGTGCCGTACGGGCCCGCCCGGGTCCTCGACCCCGGCGGGACACCAACGCCGACGGTGCGCGCCCGATGAGTGACATCGCCGGCGTCATCCTCTTCCTCGGCGTGGCGCTGTACGCGGTGTTCGCCGGCGCGGACTTCGGCGCCGGCTTCTGGGACCTCACCGCCGGTGGTGTCCATCGCGGCCGTCGCCCGCGCGCGCTCATCGACGCCGCCCTGGGGCCCGTGTGGGAGGCCAACCACGTCTGGTTGATCTTCTGCCTGGTGGTGCTCTGGACCGCGTTCCCGGGCGCGTTCGCGGCGATCATGGAGACGCTGTACGTGCCGCTGGCGATCGCCGCGGTCGGGATCGTGGCCCGCGGCGCCGGCTTCGCGTTCGGGAAGGTGTCCGAGACGCTGTCCCAACAGCGGGTCTACGGCGCCGTCTTCGCGGTGTCGTCAGTGATCACCCCGTTCTTCCTCGGCGCCGTCGCGGGTGGAATCGCGTCGGGGCGGGTTCCCTCCCAGGGAGGTGGTGACCCGCTCGGCAGCTGGGTGAACCCGACGTCGATGCTCGGCGGCGCACTCGCGGTCGTGGTGTGCGCCTACCTGGCCGCGGTGTACCTCGTCGCCGAGGCGAGCCGCCGCCAGCTCCCCGACCTCGAGCCCTACTTCCGGCGTCGGGCCATCGCGGCCGGGATCCTCGCCGGTGTGATGGCGTTCGCCGGCATCTTCGTGCTCCAAGACGACGCCTCCCGCCTCTTCCACCACCTCACCGGTGTCGCGCTTCCCCTCGTGGTCGTGTCAGGGCTCTCGGGTCTCGCGGCACTCACGGTGCTGTGTCGCGGCGTCACCCGAGCCGGCCGCTACCTCGCCGCAGCGGCCGTCGCCGCCGTCGTCGGCGGATGGGGGGTCGCGCAGTACCCGTTCGTCCTGGGCACGCACCTGACGCTCAGCGCCGACGCGGCCCCCGACTCCACCCTCGAGGCGGTCGCGGTCGTGTTCCTCGTCGCCGCCGTCACGTGCATCCCCTCCCTCGTCTACCTGTACGTGCTGGAGCAGCGTGGCCAGCTCGACAGCCACTGAGCCGTGCCTCGGTCGTCCTCCGCCGTGCTGCAGGCCTTTGACGAGACCGGCTCTCGCCGCCCGCGGCGTCGGTATCACGTGCGCCAGCCTCGACGCCTGCGGTCCCGGACCGATTCGGCCCGCCGAGATCCCCGATGCCATAACGTTTGGACCGCGAGCAGCAGCACACGGCGCGGGTCCGCGCCCGGGCCGGCGGCGGTGGCCACGACCGAGGCGGTGTCGATGTCAGCTCGGCCGCGAGTCAGAGGCGAGAAGGGGAGTGGGTGGTGAGCGGCAGCGCTCTGGAGGTCGCGCAACCTCACCGATGGTCGCTGGGCCGGGCCCTGCTCCTCGCCGCGACCGGCATCTGCCTCTACCTGCTGGCGCCGAGCATCGTCGAGGTCTTCTCGGCGTGGCAGCGGCTCGACCAGTTCAACCCGATCTGGATCATCGTGATCATCGCCTGCGAGACGGCGAGCTTCGCTTGCATCTGGGGGTTGCAGCGCATCGTGATGCCCGACGTCGGTTGGTTCGACGGTGCGATGACCCAGCTCGTCGGCAACGCCTTCAACCGGATCACGCCCGGCGGGGGTGCGACGGGGACCGCGTTGCAAGCCCGTTTGCTCGCCGACGCGGGCCACGATCTCACCGGCGTCGCGACCGCGCTGACCACCGAATCGTTGATGGTCACCCTCGCGATCACGGTCCTCCCGCTGTTCAGCCTCCCAGCGATCCTGTTGGGTCTGAACGTGCCCGGCAGTCTCGCCGATGCCGCATGGATCGGCGTGCTCGTGTTCGTCGTCGTGACGCTGGCCGGGGTCTGGATGCTGCGCAGCGAACAGCCCCTCTGTCGCCTCGGGAACGGGCTGGCCTGGATCGCGAACAAGCTGCGCCGCCGCCGACCGCCGATCGACGGTCTCGGCGAGCGCCTCATCATCCAGCGCGACACGTTGCGCGTGGCGGTCGGGGCGCAGTGGCTCGCGGCGGTCTCCGCCGCGGTTGGTCGATGGGTGTTCGAGTACATCGGACTGCTGGTCGCGCTGAACGCCATCGGCGCGCAACCCGACCCGACCCTGGTCCTGTTGGCCTTCGTCACCGCGGAGCTCCTCGGCCTGCTGCCGTTCACGCCGGGCGGACTCGGGTTCGTGGAGGCTGGCCTCACCGGGACCTTGGCGCTCGCCGGGGTCGGTGCCTCCGACGCGGTGCTCGCCACGCTGGTGTTCCGTCTGGTGTCGTTCTGGCTGCCGCTACCGGTCGGCCTCGCGGCGTCGTTCGCGTACCGGCGCCGCCATCCCCGCCGGGACGGCCAGGAAGCCGATGCGGGAACCGGAGAGTCGGCAGGGCACACTCGCCCGCATGACCAGTGACCGGCTGCGGCGGGCCGGCGTCGCCGCGGCCTTCGACGGGGTGTGCCTCGTCGCGTTCGTGGTCCTCGGTCGGGGCAGCCACGGACTGAACGGTGGGAGCGACTGGTTCCTCACCGTGTTGTGGCCGTTCGTGGTCGGCTGGTACGCGGCGACGTTCATCACTCGCCTCTACCGCGTCGCGATGCACCCGTGGCGACGAGCCGCGGCGACCGTCGCGCTCGGGGTCACGCTCGCGTGTCTGATCCGGATCGCGGCAACGAGCCGTTCGACGCCGGCGGTGTTCGGTGTCGTCGCGTTCAGCTTCTTGCTGTTGACGACCGTCGGATGGCGCGTGGCCGCGCGACTCGTGGCCCGGGTCCGAGTCCGAGCGTCAGTCTGAGCGCTGCATCCGTCCCACGAGGCGACGGATCACCGGGCGGGGGGTGAACCGCACCGAGGCCGCGAGCAGCTTGTTCCTGGCGCCGACCACGGCAACGACGTCGCCACGCCGGAGGGCCCGGCGCCCGGCGCGCGCCACCGTCGCGGCCGACGGGAGCCGCCGGTCCTTCACGAGCTTGGATCCTTCCATCGCGGCGCCGGTTTGGAACCCCGACGCCGTCGGCAGCACGACGTCGTGGCCGTCGGCGGCGACCAGCCGGGCGAGCTCGGCGCCGATGCCGCTCGACGCGCCGGTGACGAGCGCAATGGTCATGGCTTCCCTCGTGGCTTCGGGGTTCGGGTGTCCGTCAGCCGATGTCCGGCGGTGGCGTCCCGAGTCGAGCACCGGTCACGGCCGACCGCAACCGGAGTTCGCGATCAGGGATTGAGCGCCTGGAGCAGCGCGCCCGGGATGACCTTGCCGACCTCGGTGCGCGGCAGCGCATCGACGCCGACGAAGCGCACCGGGACCTTGTACGGGGCGAGCTCGGCCCGGCATCGTGCTTCGAGCCGCTCGTCGACGGGGCCGACGATGAACGCGACCGGGACCTCGCCGAGCCGGTCGTCCGGCGCGCCGACCACCGCGGCGTCAACGACGCCGGGCACGGCCCGGAGCACCTCCTCGACCTCCCCCGGGTACACCTTGAGCCCGCCGCGGTTGATCATCTCCGAGACGCGTCCCTCGATCCACACGAACCCGTCATCGTCGATGCGGGCCAGATCACCGGTCCGGAACCACCCGTCGGGATCGAGCCGTTCATCGCCGCTGACGTCCGTCACGTCGGTGCCGACCGGGCGACCGGTTCGCACCTGCAGCTCACCGTCGACGATCCGGACCTCCACCCCGGCATGCGGGCGACCGACCGCGCCCAGCTTGGTGACCCCGAACACCGGCAGGTCACCGGCGCTCCACCCGATCACCTCGCCGCCGAGCTCGGTCTGGCCGTACGAGTTCAACACGTCGACCCCGAACCGGGCGCGGAACCGTCGGGCCTGGAACGGTGACAGCGGTGCAGTGATGCTGCGCACGAGCCGCAGCGGCGCCAGCGACACCAGGTCGGTGTCATCGGCGAGCATCGTCATCGCCGCGGGAGGCAACACCACGGATCGGATCTGATGGCGGGCCACCAGCGCCGCGAACGGGCGCGGGTCGAACCGCTCGAGCAGGACGACCGGTGCACCCACCCGGAACGCGAAGCACACGTTGTAGATACCGGCCCATAGGGACAGCGAGACGGGGACCAGGTTCGGCATCGGCGCCCGCCGACGGTCGGACCCACCAGCGCGGAGGGTGGCGAGGACCGCGTCCATCAAGGCCAGGACCGCGCCGTGGCGCAACACCACCGGCTTCGGAGGCCCGGTGGTGCCCGACGTCAGCTGCACCAGCGCGGCGTCGGCGTCGAACGGTGCCGGACGGGTCGCCGGCGGGTCCGCGTCGACCCGGGCCGAGGTGTCGTCGACCACGACCCGGGCCAAGCCCTCCGGGACCCGCGACGCGGCGTCGTCGCTGGTCACCACCGCCGCGACGGGGACCCGGGCCAGAACGCTGGTGATCTCGGCGTCGGTCAGGCGGGGGTTCAGCGGCACGTGGACCAGCCCGGCCCGCCACACGCCGAACAACGCCGCGACGGCCTCCGGTCCCGTGAGCATGACCGCGACCGCGGTGCCCGGCGCCAGGGCCATCGACCGGAGGGTCTCCGACACGCGGTCGGTGGCAGCGATGAGCTCGCCGCGGGTGACCTCGCGCGGTCCGGAGTACACGACGACGTCGGTCGAGGCCGCGTCAGCCGACCCATCGACGAGGAGGTCGCCGAGGGTCACGTCCGATCCGGGCTCGGATCGACCCAGCGGGGGGCGCGGTGCTCGGCGAAGGCGCGGGGTCCTTCGTCTTGGTCGGG
>DAIPLE010000223.1:0-3771 GCA_036769425.1 Actinomycetota bacterium | reverse complement strand
AAGAGATCGAGGCCAGCGTGGTGTTCGATCAACGGTGGTCCGCGTTCGTTGACGCGTTGTTCGCCGACCCGGAGGTCGAGCTGGCCTTGACCGTTTGGCTGGCGGAGGGACTCTCGGTCGGCAGGCTCCGTGCGGTCGCCGAGGAGCTGTGCCGCTCCTACGATCGCCTACCCGACGTGGTGCCTCCGCCCCCCGCGGTCCGGGCGCCGGATCTCGACGAGCTGCGCACCGCTCTCGACGACCTCCTCGCGCTCCGGGAGCGAGACTGCCGTCGCGACGACGACCTGCTCGCGGTGCACATCGACACCGTGACCGCCGCGCGCGAATGGCTCACCGACGCGCCGGACCTTCTCGATGTCCTCGACGCGCTCCACACGGTGCCGAAGCTGAGCTGCACCCGCGGCAGGCAACCGTGCTGGGGCGACGTGAACGCGGCGCGCGATGCCTGCGCCGCGGCCGAGGAGCTCCGTCGCGACGCAATCGACCGACCTCGCCGCGACGCGCTCGCGGTCCTGCTCGGTCGCCTCATCATCTTCGCTCGCGAATCCGCCGAGCTCCGCCGGCGCGAGGGACGCCTCGAGTTCCATGACCTGCTGGTGCTCGCCCGCGACCTCCTGCGTGACCACTCGGACGCCCGCCGCGCGGTGGCGGCGCGGTATCAGCGCCTGCTGCTCGACGAGTTCCAGGACACCGATCCCCTCCAGATCGAGATCGCCGCCCTGCTCACGACGGACGAACCCGAACCAGGCACCCGCCGGTGGTCCGACGTGCGGGTCCGCCCCGGCGCGCTCACCCTCGTCGGCGACCCCAAGCAGTCCATCTACCGGTTCCGCCGAGCCGACCTGCGGGTCTATGACGAAGCCCGCCGCCGACTCGGGCTCGAACCGATCGCGCTCACCGAGAACTTCCGATCCGTCCCCGCGATCCTGGAAACCGTCAACCTGGTCTTCGAGGACCTCCTGGCCGAGTCCCCTGGCATCCAGGCCGCGCACGTCCAGCTGCAACCGCACCGACCCCCGCTCGAAGTGACCCGGATCGTGACCATCGGCGGCGCACACGACGCGCTCATGTCGGAGGTCCGAGAGTCCGAAGCCACCGACGTCGCCGCCATGGTTCGACAGATCGTGACCGAGCAATGGCCCGTACAGGACCCTCGCGACGGGTCGGTCCGTCCCGTTCAGGAACGCGACATCGCGCTGCTGATCCCGTCCCGGACGGTGCTCCCAGGTCTCGAAACCGCACTCGATGACGCCGACATCCCCGTGCGGGTCGAGAGTCAGAGCCTCGTCTATTCCACCGCGGAGGTGCGTGACCTCCTCGCGATGCTCAGCGCCATCGAGGACCCGACCGACGAGGTATCGGTTGTCGCGTCGTTGCGCTCCCCGGCGTTCGGGTGCAGCGACGCCGAGCTCGTCGCGCACGTCGAGGCCGGGGGCGGATGGGACTACCGGCGCGATCCGCCGGCGGGTCGACCCGACGACGATCCCGTCACCGCGGGCTTGCTGTCCCTCCGTGGATTCTGGCGGGAACGCTGGTGGCGCAGCGTCAGCGGAACGGTCGAGGCGGTCATCCGGGAACGTCGGTTCCTCGAGCTGGCCAGCCGTCACCGACGCCCCCGGGATCACTGGCGACGGATCCGGTTCCTCCTCGATCAGGCCCGAGGCTGGGAGGACGCCGGCGAGACCAGCCTGGGCCGCTTCGTCGAGTGGGCGCAGCGCCAGGCCGAAGAGGGCGCTCGGGTCAACGAATCCGTCGCGCCCGAGCCCGATGATCCGGCGCTTCGGATCCTCACGGTGCACGGCGCGAAAGGGCTCGAGTTTCCGGTCGTGATCCTCGCCGGCCTGAACATCATCCCACCGACTCGCCTCCCCGAGGTGCTCTGGGGCGCCGACGGCCCCGAGGTTCGCGTCGGCGCTGCAACCCGCGGGACGCTCGTCGAGACGTCCGGGTACGCCGAGGCCCGCGAGGAGGACCGCCGCCACGAGGAGGCCGAGCGGCTGCGGCTCCTCTACGTGGCGATGACCCGGGCCCGGGACCATCTCGTCATCAGCCTCCACCACCGTCGCACCGATCGGGAATCGCACGCGGCGCGCCTGGCCCCGCGCCTCGAGGCGGCCGACCACGAGTCAGTTATCCCGTCACGCCCGATCGGACCGTCCGGGCCGGCGTCGCCAGCACCGGCGCCGGTCAGCGCCGAACCGGCCGTCCGCGACGCGTGGATCGCCGCCCGCGGCGCGCTGGTCGAGCACGCCGGCGCCCCGGTATCGATCGCGGCGACCACGCTGGCGGGCGAGTCGGCGGGGGCTGAGCTTGACGACCGGGAAGCCGATGACGACAACACCGAGCTGCGGCCGCCGTGGCAGCGGGGGCGTGCCGGCACGGCACTCGGGCGGGCGGTGCACGCGGTGTTACAGACCGTCGACCTGACCACCGGCGCCGGCCTGGACGCCACCGCACGCGCCCAGGCGCTCGCCGAGGGCGTCGCCGGCCGTCAGGGTGAGGTTCGCAACCTGGCCGCGAGCGTGCTGGTGGCGCCGATCGTTCGCACCGCGGTCTCGTCGGGTTGGGACCGCTGGCGGGAGGTCCCCGTCGCCGCCGAGGTGGATGGAGTCCTCCTCGAGGGATTCGTCGACCTGTTGCTCCGCGCGCCCAGCGGGCTGATCGTCGTCGACTACAAGACCGACCGGGCCCCGACCGGAGACCGACTCGACGCGGCCGTTGCGCGCTACTCGCTCCAAGCCGCGGCATATGCGCTCGCCCTCGAAGCCACGCTGCACGAGCCGGTCACGCGTTGCGTGTTCGTCTTCGCCCGCGAACCCGAAGCGGTCGAACGTGACGTCACCGACCTCGCCGGTTCGATCCGAGAAGTACGACAACTCCTACGAAACGAGCCGGTCCCGGTCTGACCCGGGAACGCGACGCGACGCCGCCAAGCTGGGTCACTGGACTGAAGGACGCCAGCACGGTGTTGCCGCGTCCGATCACCGACGAAAGTCAGACGACGCGCACCGAGCGGGCTTCGTCGCCCTTGCGGCCCGGTCCGATCTCGAACTCGACCCGCTGGCCCTCTTGCAGGGTCTTGTATCCCTCACCCTCAATCTGGGAGAAGTGGACGAAGACATCGTCGCCGTCCTCGCGCGAGATGAACCCGTAACCCTTCTCAGCGTTGAAAAACTTCACCGTGCCGTTGACCACTCGATCAACTCCTTGTCTTTTTGCAGTTGACCAACCGATCAACTTCAACTTTTTGGACGCGCAGACCCTAGCAAGGTTCCATGACCCGGCCCCGGGCTGCCGGTGCCGCACCCGACGCGACGGATTCTCGGACGCGCGTGTCCAACGGTGCGCTCCGCGGGCCCCGACGACACCCCCGGCGCCATCGCGCCGGCGTCCGAGCCGGGACTCGCACCGGTCAAGTTGAGAATCGATCTCATTTCACGTTCGGCCGCGGTCTCGAGCGGGTTCGGCGGAGTCACCCGGCGCGACCGCGCCGCGACGGTCGAGCCGTTAGGTCGCGTTGGGCCCGTCGTCGACGCTGCTGTCGATGTTGAGGGCCACGCCGCCCCACCCCTCAAAGTGGCCGCCTTCGAATTGGTGGAGCCGTTGATGGAGGCTCCACAGCGAGTCCGAGAAGAACGGGTCGCCGTAGGCACTCAGCCGGTTGTCCCAGTTCGCGAACCAGATGGCATCGGGGTGCGCGT
This sequence comes from Actinomycetota bacterium, assembly GCA_036769425.1. Taxonomy (GTDB): domain Bacteria; phylum Actinomycetota; class Acidimicrobiia; order IMCC26256; family PALSA-555; genus PALSA-555. The sequence goes on along the minus strand of DAIPLE010000223.1, from coordinate 70 downwards.
ACGCCGGGTTGAATGCGATCTGGGCCTCGTCTCGGATCCCCGACGCCGAGCTCGAGTAGTAGCCGGCGAC
>DAIPLE010000222.1:0-3772 GCA_036769425.1 Actinomycetota bacterium | reverse complement strand
CGCCAGGCCCGCCGCGCCCGTGAGATGTGACGTCCTCGCGATCGGCACCGAGCTCCTCCTCGGCCAGATCGTCGACACCAACAGCGCCTGGATCGGTGAGCAGCTCGCCGCCGCCGGAATCGACACCTTCGACCACCGCAAAGTGGGGGACAACCTCCCCCGCATGGTCGACGCCCTCCGCGGCCTCCTGCACCACGCCGACGCCGTCATCGTCTGCGGCGGTCTCGGCCCCACTCCCGACGACGTGACCCGCGAAGCCGTCGCCGAGGTGATGGGCGCTCCCCTCGAACGACGTGCCGACCTCGTCGAGCAGATCGCGGCCATGTTTGGTTCCCGCGGCCGCGACATGCCGGCCAACAACCTCCGCCAGGCCGACGTCCCCAAAGGCGGTGACGTGATCCCGAACCCGATCGGCACCGCCCCCGGGCTGCAATGCGAGGTCGACCTCGACGGCACCACCAAAGTCGTCTACGCCGTGCCCGGCGTCCCCTACGAGATGCAGCAGATGGTCACCGACCACGTCCTACCCGACCTCTTCGAACGCTCCGGTGAACGCGCCGTCATCGTCTCCCGGTCGCTCAAGACCTGGGGGACCTCAGAGTCCGGGCTCGCCGAGATGATCGCCGACCGGGTCGAGACCCAGACCAACCCCACCATCGCCTTCCTCGCCCGCGGGATCGAGGGCCTCTACGTGCGCATCACGGCCAAGGCCAGCACCGAAGCCGAAGCCCATCAGCTCATCGACCGCGAAGACCACCAGCTGCGCCGCATCCTCGGCGACCTCGTGTTCGGCGTCGACCACGAGACGATGGAGCACGCCGTCCTCACCCGCCTCGCGGCGCGCGGCTGGTCCCTCGGCGTCGCCGAATCGCTCACCGGCGGACTCATCGGCGCCCGCATCGCCGACGTCCCCGGGGCCAGCGCGACGTTCCGCGGCTCGATCACCTCCTACGCGACCGACGTCAAACGGGACCTGCTCGACGTCACCGCGCAACACGTGGTCAGCCGCGAATGCGCGGAGCAGATGGCCGACGGTGCCCGGCGCGCCCTCGGCGCCGACGTCGGGATCTCCGCCACCGGCGTCGCCGGGCCCGACGAGCTCGACGACCAGCCCGTCGGCACCGTCTGGTTCGGTCTGGCGCTCCCCGACACCCCGGTCGAAGCGGTCGAGACGCGTCTGCCCGGCGACCGCTTCCGGGTCCGCCAGTTCGCGACGATCACCCTCCTCAACCTGCTGCGATTCCGGCTCGACTCTTTGCCGTGACGCGCCTGGCGCGCGCCTTCGTCGCCGTCGTCCCACCCGACGCCGTGCTTGACACCCTCGACGCCCGGGTCGCCACCCTCACCAGGGAGGCGCCATCGTTGCGGTGGCTCCCGCGGCAGCAATGGCACATCACGCTGGCCTTTCTCGGCCGGGTCGACGACGCCGAGGCGTTGAGCGCCGCGCTCGCCGTCGCCGTCGGTGAGCGCTCGCCGTTCACGCTGCGGCTCGGCACCGGGGGAGCGTTCCCGGCCCCTCGTCGCGCCTCGGTGCTCTGGGTCGGCGTCGCGCACGGCGCGCCCGGCGTCATTGGGTTGGCCGCCATCGTCGAGGATGCCGCGGCCGGCCTCGCCGACCACGCCGAGGACCGTCCGTACCATCCCCACCTCACCGTCGCCCGGGCCCCCCGGGCGCGCTCCCTCACCGGCCTCGTCGACGCCATCGGCACCGGCCCGATCGGAGCGCCCTGGACGGTGCCCGACGTCTCGGTCATCGAGAGCGACACCCGCCCCACCGGTGCCGTTCACAGCGTCCGGGCTCGGATCCCCCTCCGAGGTGCTTGATTACGAACGAGTGTTCGGTTACCGTCATCCTCGGAACTACACGCCTGTAATCACATCGGTAGGCTGCGGCAGGGATCGTGGGCCGCAGCGATGTCACACCTCCGGCGTAAAAGGTTCGAGCACCCCACCGCACGACTCATCGTCGTGAACACAGGAGGACCACCTTGGAACGGCAGCAGGCGCTCGAGATGGCAGTCGGTCAGATCGAGAAGCAGTACGGCAAGGGCTCGATCATGCGCCTGGGTGAACGAGGCAACGTCGGTGTCGAGGCCATCCCGACCGGCGCGCTCGCCCTCGACCTCGCCCTCGGCATCGGCGGCCTTCCGAGAGGGCGCGTCGTGGAGATCTTCGGTCCCGAGGCGTCCGGCAAGTCGACACTCGCGATGCATGTCGTCGCCGAAGCCCAGCGCAACGGCGGTGTGTGCGCCTACATCGACGCCGAGCACGCGATGGACCCGGTCTACGCCGCAAACATCGGCCTCAACGTCGACGATCTCTACATCTCCCAGCCCGACACGGGGGAGCAAGGCCTCGAGATCGCCGACATGCTGATCCGATCCGGTGCCCTCGACGTGGTCGTGATCGACTCCGTCGCGGCCCTCGTCCCTCGCGCCGAGCTCGAGGGCGACATGGGCGACGCCCACGTCGGCCTCCAAGCCCGGCTCATGAGCCAGGCGCTCCGCAAGCTGACCGCCAACCTCAACCGCTCCCGGACCATCTGCGTCTTCATCAACCAGCTCCGGGAAAAGATCGGCGTGATGTGGGGCTCACCCGAGACCACCCCGGGCGGTCGCGCGCTGAAGTTCTATTCCTCGGTGCGGCTCGACATCCGCCGCGTCGAGGCCATCAAGGACGGAGCCGAGATCGTCGGCAACCGCACCCGCGTGAAGGTGGTGAAGAACAAGGTCAGCGCACCCTTCCGGCAGGCCGAGTTCGACATCATGTACGGGCGAGGCATCAGCCGCGAAGGCTCAATCCTCGACGTCGGTGTCGACCTCGGGGTCGTGAAGAAGGCGGGAGCCTGGTTCACCTATGAAGGTGAGCAACTCGGGCAAGGACGCGAGAACGCTAAGCAGTTCCTCACCGCGAACCTGGATCTCATGCTCGAGATCAGCGAGAAGGTCCGTGCCGCGTCCGGGATCGACGATGACGAGACGGTCGAGGAGACGGTCGACGTGACCGAGGACGCCGCCGCCGAGGACGCCGCCGCCGAGGACGCCGCCGCCGAGGACAAGGAAGAAGTCGAGGTCGAGTCCTAGCTGGTTCTGCCCACTGCCCAGCCCCGGCGCGAACCGGGGGCGTGGCTACGGCCCTCGCCCCCGATCGCGTCGGCGTCACTCACAGCACGACCCGGGCGATCGCCGCCATCCCCGCGATTGCCGACAAGGTGAGCACCGCGGGGCGAAGCCATCCGGCGTCGACGAATGGGTGCAGGTGACGACTTGCCCAGAGACCGCCGACCATGAACGGGGCGAGCGTCGCGGCGAAGAGGACCTGATCCGCGGTGACGGTCCCGGTCGCGACGTAGCCGGCGAGTGACATGACCGCGCTGGTCGCGAAGAACCCGCCGAGCGTGGATCGCGTCACCGGGCCCTGGCGGTGCTGGAACAGCAGCGCCACCGGGGGTCCGCCCACTGACGACGCGGTTCCGAACACGTTCGAGAAGAAGCCGGCCGCGAGGGAGGTGCCGGCTGTCACCGGGATCGGTGAGGACAGGACGCTGAGGGCCACCCCGGCCAGGGTGACGGTGCCCACGACGACGGCGAGCTGGGAGGTGTCGACCTCGCCGACGATGGCCAGCCCGATCAAGGTGCCCGGAACGGCCCCGAGGAGCATCCAGCGCAACGGCCGCCACTCGACGGCGTGATGCTCCCGTCGCACGGTTGAGACCGCCAGCGGCAACGCCACCATGACCATGGCCGGCAGCGCCTCCGGGACCACCAAGGCC
>DAIPLE010000221.1:0-3777 GCA_036769425.1 Actinomycetota bacterium | reverse complement strand
GCGCTCCAGCGTGAGGTCGCCACCAACTTGCTCGGTCCGATCCTGATGAGCCGCCTGGCGATCGGTTCGTGGCGCGAGCGGGGTCAAGGCGGCGATCTGGTGTTCGTGACGTCGGACGCGACGCGTCATCCCCGACCGCGCATGGCGGGGTACACCGCGACGAAGGCCGGCCTGGAGGCGTTCTCGCAGGCGCTCGCCATGGAGCTCGAAGGGTCGGGCGTCCGTTCGACGACGGTGCGGGTGGGTCCGACGCTCACCGACTTCGGTTTCGGCTGGCCGGCGGACGACCTCGAGGATCTGATGGGCTACTGGCCCCGGTTCGGCCTCCAACGCCATGCCGGCGTGCTGGACCCGAGCGCGGTGGCGCACGCGGTGGTCACTGCTGTCACGGCCCCGGCGGGCGTCCACTTCCACACCATCGAGGTGCAACCCGAAGCTCCCGTCGGTGACGACGGCCCGGCACCGATCTTCGAGCGTCCCGGTTGACGGGTCGGCTCGCCCGGTGCCGGCTTCGCGGTTAGTGGTCGTGCATGTAGCGCCGCACCAGGCGACGGCTGCGATGACCGGTGTGCTGCATGATCCGAGCGTCGCTGACGCCCTGCGCGGTCGCGGCGGCCACCATCCCCCGCCGCAACGAGAGGCCCTGATATCGAGCCGGGTCGAGCCCCGCGGCGGCGGCGGATCGACGCACGATGCGAGTGACGGCCTTCGGTCCCAACCCGGGCTCGGCGAGCCGTCCGTGACGATCCACCCCCCGGAAGGCCGAGCCGCCGGTGAGCCTCGCGGCTCGCTGCCATCGGGTCCACGCGTCGACCGCGCAGAGTTCGGGCGCCGAGCCGAACGGGACGACGACCGCTCCCCGGGGGATCCGAACCCGCAGCCCGGCACCGATCCGGCGCACGTCGCGCGTCGCGAGCCGGGCGAGCTCCCCCGGGCGCAGGCCCGCGCCGTAGCCGAGGAGCACCAGGGCGCGGTCGCGTTGGCCGGCGAGCGACGACGGGAGTGACCGGGACATCGAACGCAGCTCCTCGACGCCCAACGGGACCGTCGAGCGCGCTCGGCCCCGCTGACGCCACTCGGCCCGCGCGACGGCGAGACGCACCGGGGCGGCGCCGGTGGGTGACACCGCGCCAGCATCGAGATGAGCGGCGCGAACCGCGGCCAGCCGCCGACGAACCGTCGCCACCTTGTGGCTGTGGGCGACCTCGTCGAGATAGCGGGCGACCGTCGCCGCCGCCGCCGGGAACGACGTCAACCCGCTCGCCGCGCACCACGCGGTGAAGGCCGCCCAGTCGCTGCGGTACGCCCGGGCGGTCGACACAGCGCGCATGAGCCGCGCACCGTAGCCGCTGGGGTCCGATAACTGGCACGGCGTTGACCCCGGATCGGGACCCGCCGATCCTGGCGTCTATGAGCACGAACGGGGACCGAGACGTGGTCGTGGACGCCGACGGCCATGTGTGTGAGCCGCCTGACCTCTGGGAGCGGGGACTGCCCGAACGCCTCCGCGACCAGGGGATCCGGCTGCGGTGGAACGAGGCGACGGGGTACGACGAGTGCCTGGTCGAGGACCGGGTGGCGACGGACCGCGGGCTCGTCGGCCTCGGCAACGCCGGAGAGACGTTCGACGAGTTCGGCCGGGGCCGCCACTACGAGGACCTGAACCCGGCTGGCTTCGACGCCGCCGAGCGGGTGAAGGTCCTCGACTCGGAAGGCATCGACCTGTCGGTGATCTACCCGGGGTTGGGGCTGAAGCTCGGGGGCATCATCGACCCCAACCTCGCGGTGTGGTCCTGTCGGGTCTACAACGACTGGATCGCCGAATGGACCGCGTCGGCCCCGGATCGCCTACGCGGGGTCGGCGCCCTCCCGATGCAGGATCCTGCCGCGGCGGCCGTCGAGGCCCGCCGCATCCAGGATCTCGGTCTCGTCGGCGGGTTCGCCCGGCCCAACGCCTACCTCGACCGCCCCTTCCATCATCCGGTGTACACCCCGGTCTGGGAGGCACTCGAGGAGACGGGCTTGCCGCTGGCCTTGCACCCGGCGGGTCTGCCCGACATGCCGGGCGCATCGAAGGCGCTGCTGACCCTGATGGCGCCCGGGACGCACCATGCGCTGATCCTGCTGTTCGACCAGCAGATGACGCTCTCGAACCTGACCTACGGAGGCGTGCTCGAGCGTCATCCGGGTCTCAAGGTGATCGTGTTGGAGTGCGGCGGCGGGTGGATCGCGCATTGGATGGATCGCCTCAACGAGTTCGAGGACAGCTACGGGTGGGCGGCGGCGGCGATGTCGCTGACGCCGGAGGAGTACTTCCGGCGCCAGTGCTGGATCAGCTTCGATCCCGGTGAGCGCACCGCCGGTCTGCTCGGCCCCATCGTCGGGGCGGACCGGTTCGTGTGGGCGTCGGACTTCCCGCACAGCGACGCGCAATACCCGGGGGTGGTCGACGAGCTGCGCGAGCACAGCGCCGCCCTGCCCGCCGCGGACCGGGCCGGCTTGTTCGGTCGCAACGCGCTCGACATGTACGGGCTCGTGCAGCCGAGCTGATCGAGTGGCGGCCGACCTCGACATCTTGATCCGCGGCGGCTTGGTCGTCGACGGCACCGGCGCGCCGGGCCATCGCGCGGACGTGGCCGTCCGCGACGGTCGAGTCGTGAGCATCGCCGACGGGATCCACGATTCGGCGGCCCGTGTCGTCGACGCCGACGGGCGCCTCGTCACCCCCGGGTTCGTCGATGTGCACACCCACTACGACGCGCAGCTCCACTGGGATCCCACCGCGTCGCCGGCGTCGTGGCACGGCGTCACCACTCTGCTGACCGGCAACTGCGGGTTTACCCTCGCCCCGTCGAAACCCTCTGATCTCGAGTGGCTGTTGCTGATGTTGAGCCGCGTGGAGGGGATGTCGCCCGACGCCTTGGCGGCGGGGGTCGACTTCGGTGGCGGCTCGCTGGGCGACTTTCTCGCCAACCTTGAGGGGCGCGTCGGCGTCAACGTCGGCGCGAACGTCGGCCATTGCGCGCTGCGTCGACACGTCCTCGGCGACGAGGCGTCGGAACGGGAGGCCACCGACGAGGAGGTGGCTGCGATGCAGGACCTTCTCCGCCAGGCGCTCCGCGACGGGGCCGTCGGGTTCACCTCGTCACAGTTGGCGATCCACGTCGCGCACGACGGCCGCGGCGTGCCGTCGAACTATGCCGCGCCTGACGAGCTCGTCGCGTTGGCGTCGGTGCTGCGCGAGTTCGGTTGGGGCTCGATCGAGTTCATCCCCCGCACCTTCCTCGACGGCTACGCCGACGACGACCGCAGCCTGATCCGCCGCATGGCCGAGGCGTCCGGCCGCCCGGTGCACCTCAACACCCTCACGATGATGCCGCACGCCCCCGACGGATGGCACCGCAGCCTCGAGTTCTCCGAGGCGGCCTCGCTCGATGGCCTCGCGATCCACCCCATGTTCGCGAGCAACCGCCAGGGCGCCCACTTCCAGCTCGCCACCACATTCTTGTTCGACGAGATGCCGAGCTTCCGTGACACCCTCACCCTCCCCGCCGCGGAACGGGCGTCCCAGCTGCGCGACCCGGCCCGGCGCGAGCAGATGCGCCGTGAGCTCGCCAACCCGTCCGGTCGCTCCTTCGTCTTCGTGTGGTCGGTCCTTCGCGTCGAGACGGTCCGCCACGACCGCAACCGCCGCTGGCTCGACCGCAGCGTCGCCGAGATCGCCGACGAGCTCGGCGTCGACCCCCTCGACGCGTTCCTCGACCTGTCCCTCGACGA
>DAIPLE010000220.1:2222-3807 GCA_036769425.1 Actinomycetota bacterium | reverse complement strand
CGCCTCCCGGTGTTTGATCAAAGGACCGCGCGCGTGCAGCTCCAGGAGCTCCTGGCCGACGTCGACGTCGACGTTCGCGGCGACGCCAGCGTCGAGGTGATCACGCTCGAGCACGACAGCCGCCGCGTCGAGCCCGGCGCCTGCTTCGCGTGCATCGTGGGCCACGCCACCGACGGCCACCGGCACGCCCCAAGCGCCGTCGACGCCGGAGCGGTCGCGCTGCTCGTGGAACGCCCGCTCGACCTCGGGGTCCCTGAGGCGCGCGTCGCGGACGTCCGCCGCGCCCTCGGGCCGGCCGCCGCCCGCCTCTACGGCATCCCGTCCGCCACGGTGCGCTGCCTGGGTGTCACCGGCACCAACGGCAAGACCACCACCACCTATCTGCTCGAGGCCATCGCCGCCGCCGCCGGAGAGCGCGTCGGCCTCATCGGCACCGTCGGTGCCCGGATCGCCGGCCAACCGCTCCCGGTGGAGCACACCACCCCCGAGGCCACCGATCTCCAACGGCTCCTCGCGCACATGCGCGACGACGGCGTCCGCACCGTGGCGATGGAGGTCTCGTCCCATGCGCTGGCCCAGCATCGCATCGACGGCACCCACTTCGCCGCAGTCTGCTTCACGAACCTGAGTCGCGACCATCTCGACTATCACCGCACCCTCGACGACTACTTCGAGACCAAGGCCCGCTTGTTCGATCCGGCGCGGGCCGACGCCGCCACCATCAACCTCGACGACCCCCGCGGCGCCGACCTCGCCGCCCGCTGCCGCGCGCGCGGCCTACCGGTCACGACGTTCGGGGTGAACCGCGACGCTGACGTCGTGGCCGCCGACATCAGCGTCACCCGAGACGGAAGTCAGGTCACGCTCGTCGGACGTGGGGAGCGCACCCCGTTGCAGATCCAGCTGCTCGGCACCGTCAACGTCGCGAACGCGGTCGCGGCGGCGGTCACCGCTCGGGTCGCCGGGTTCGACCCTTCGGCGATCGCGACCGGGCTGGCCTCGGTCGCGAACGTCCCGGGACGCCTCGAGCGGATCGACAGCGGTCAGCCATTCACCGTGCTCGTCGACTACGCGCACACGCCCGCGGCGCTCGACGCCGCGTTGCGCACCGCCCGGGACCTTCCCGGCGCGCTACGGGTCATCGTGGTCTTCGGCTGTGGCGGCGACCGCGACCCCGACAAGCGACCCCTCATGGGTGAGGTCGCCGCCGGCCAGGCCGAGGTCGTGATTGTCACGTCGGACAACCCGCGCTCGGAATCGCCCGACGCGATCGCCACCGCGATCCTCGACGGGACGCGCGCCGGGTCCGCCGAGGTCCACGTCGAGCTCGACCGCCGCCGGGCGATCCGTCGCGCCTTCGCCGATGCACAACCCCGCGACGTGGTCCTCATCGCCGGGAAGGGTCACGAGGTCCACCAGATCGGTAGGGGAGCAGCCGTCGACTTCGACGACCGGGTCGTCGCCCGCGAGGAGCTGGGAGCCGGGGCGTGGAACTGACCGCGGCGGAGATCGCCGCCGCCACCGGTGGCCGCGTGGTGGCCGGGACGCCGGACGCGCGCGTCCGGTCGTTCACCATCGACAGCCG
>DAIPLE010000220.1:0-2122 GCA_036769425.1 Actinomycetota bacterium | reverse complement strand
CGACGGGCGCACGCCAGCCCGAGCTCGTTCAACAACGAAGCCGGGGTCCCGCTGACGCTCCTCGGTGCGCCCGCGGGGACCGAGGTCGTCGTGACCGAGATGGGCGCCCGCTTCGCGGGCAATATCACCGCGTTGACCGACATCGCGCGCCCCACGATCGGCGTGGTCACCCACATCGGCCTCGCCCACGCCGGCCACCTCGGAGGCCCCGAAGGTATCGCCGCCGTCAAAGGCGAGCTGGTCGAAGCGCTCCCCCCGGACGGGCTGGCGATCCTCAACGCCGATTGCCGGTTCGTCGCCGACCTCGCGGCCCGTACCGACGCCCGGGTGCTGCGCGTCGGCGGAGCACCCGACGCCGACGTCCGGGTCGTCGACCTCGAGCTCGACACCGACCTCAAACCCCGTTTCACGCTCGCGACCCCGTGGGGTTCCGCGCCCGTCACGTTGGCGCTCCACGGTGAGCACCACGCGCTGAACGCGGCGATGGCCGCGACCGTCGCCGCGGAGCTCGGCGTCCCCATCGACGTCGCCGCCGCGGGCCTGCGCGACGCCCGCCCCGCGTCGCTGCGCATGCAGGTGGTGCGCACCCCCCGCGGGGTGGTCCTCATCAACGACGCCTACAACTCGAGCCCAACCTCCGCCGCCGCCGCGCTCCACGCGCTCGGACACCTCTCCATCGCTGGGCGACGGATCGCCGTGCTCGGCGAGATGCTCGAGCTCGGACCGCACGGCCCCGACGCCCACGCCGAGCTGGGTGCCCTCGCCGCCCGGGTCGGGGTCGAGCTCCTCGTGACGGTGGGGGAGGGAGCGACCGGCATCGCCGCCACCGCCCGCGCCGGCGGCGTCGCCGTGGTCGAGGCGCCCGACCCCTGCACCGCGGGCGCGATCGTCGAGCACGAGGCGCACGATGGTGACGCGGTCCTGGTCAAGGCGAGCCGCGCCGTCGGACTCGAACGGGTCGCGGCGGCCCTCGAGGACCCGAGACCGACGTGATCGCGCTCCTCATCGCCGGCGGCGTCGCGTTCACGATCGCCATCCTCGGCACCCCGGTCCTCATCCGGGTGCTCCAGGCCCGCGAGATCGGCCAGCTCATCCGCGACGACGGACCGTTCGCACATCCCCACGCCGCGAAGGCCGGCACCCCGACGATGGGCGGCCTCGCGCTCGTCGGCGCCGCGATCATCGGCTACGCCGTCGCCCACGTCCGAACCGAGCAGCTCAAGTTCGCCCGCACCGGGCTGACCCTGATCTTCCTCGTCGCCGGGCTGGCCCTCGTCGGGTTCATCGACGACTACCTCGCTATACGCGCCCGCCGCAACCTCGGGTTGCGGAAGCGAGGCAAGGCCGGCGGCCAGCTCCTCGTCGCGAGCGGGTTCGGGCTCCTCGCCCTGAACTACGTGAACGCCTCCACGCACCTCTCGTTCACCCGGGACCTGAACCTCGACCTCGGTTCCGGAATCTGGTTCATCATCGCGGTGATCGTGGTCGTCGGCTCCGCGAACGGTGTCAACCTCACCGACGGGATGGATGGCCTCGCCGCCGGGTCGGCGACGCTCGTCTTCGCCGCGTTCACCGTCATCGCCTTCTGGGAGTTCCGCCACTTCGGGATTTATCAGGTGCGCTCGGCCGGCGCGATCGACCTCGCGGTCGTCGCGGCTGCGCTCATGGGCGCGTGCGGCGGATTCCTCTACTGGAACGCCGCGCCCGCCCGCATCTTCATGGGTGACACCGGGTCGATGGCCATCGGCGGCGCGATGGCCGGGTTGGCGTTGCTGTCCAAGACGATGCTGCTCCTCCCCATCCTCGGCGGCCTCTACGTCATCGAGACCATGAGCGTCATCGCGCAGGTCATCTCGTTCCGGGGCTTCGGTCGACGGGTGCTGCGCATGGCACCGATCCACCATCATTTCGAGGTCAGCGGCTGGCCTGAGTTCACCGTCATCGTGCGCTTCTGGCTGTTCGCCGGCGTGTGCGTCGCGTTGGCCCTCGGGCTTTTCTACGCCGATTACATCAACATCCCCGGGGCGATCGGGGCGATCCGCTGATGCCCACCGCCGCCCGCCCGCGCCTCCACCTCGTCCGGCCCCCGAAGGGCGACGACGCGGAGCGCCCCGCTCACTAC
>DAIPLE010000054.1:0-11777 GCA_036769425.1 Actinomycetota bacterium | reverse complement strand
GCGCATGGCTTCGAGCCGGGCGCGCCCTTCGGGGGTGGTGGGGTCGGCAAGGAGGAAGCAGGCCGAGGAGTGGGCGCCGCGCCCGATGCGGCCACGCAGCTGGTGGAGCTGGAGGAGCCCGAACCGGTCGGCGTCCTCGATGATCATCACGGTGGCGTTCGGGACGTCGACACCGACCTCGATGACGGTGGTCGCGACGAGCACGTCGAGCTCCCCGGACCGGAAGCGGCTCATCACCGCCTCCTTGTCGGCCGAGGAGAGCTGGCCGTGCAGCAGCCCGAGGCGCAGCCCGGCCAGATCGTCGCGGGCGAGTCGTTCGTACTCAGTCGTCGCCGCGGTGGCGACGACGCGCTCGGAGCCTTCGACCAGGGGGCACACGACGAACGCCTGCCGGCCGGCGGCGACGTCGGTCCGCAGCCGGTCATAGACGCTGGTCCGTTCGAGGGGGCTGGGGCCGACGATCTCGGTGACGACGGGGCCTCGCCCCGCGGGGAGCTCGCGCAGCTCGGTCTTGTCCAGGTCGCCGTAGATGAGCATCGCCGCGGTGCGGGGAATCGGGGTGGCGGTCATGACCAGCACGTCGGGGTCGTCGCCTTTGCCGCGCAGCACGTCGCGCTGCTCGACGCCGAACCGGTGTTGCTCATCGATCACCGCGACGCCGAGGCGGGGAAACGCGACGCCTTCCTCCAAGAGAGCATGGGTGCCGACGACCACGTCGACGTCGCCGGCGTCGAGGCTGGCGGCGAGTCGGCGCCGCTCCGCGGCGGGGGTGCGCCCGGTCAGCAGCGCGACGCGGACCGGCCGTTCGCCGAGGAGGCTCCCGGGGGCGGGGACGGTCAGCCCGTCGATGAGGGTGCGTAACGTCGTTTCGTGCTGCTCGGCGAGGACCTCGGTCGGGGCCAGGAACGCCCCCTGGTAGCCGCCCTGCGTCGCGACGAGGAGCGCCGCGAGCGCCACGACGGTCTTGCCGGATCCGACTTCGCCCTGGAGCAGCCGGTGCATCGGGGCGGGCGCGGCGAGGTCGGCGGTGATCTCGTCGATGGCTCGACGCTGGGAGCGGGTCAGCTGGAACGGAAGCCCGGCGAGGAACGACTCGGTGAGGGGCCCGTCGACCTGATGGTCGACGCCGGTGCGTTCTCGCTCGATGGCTCGGCGTTGGAGCACGAGACGGACTTGGATGCGGAGAAACTCGTCGAACGTGAGGCGAGCGCGAGCCGCGAGCGCGTTGCCCAGCGTGTCGGGCTGGTGGATGTTCCAGTACGCGGTGGTCCGGTCAACGAGGTCGCGGTCATGTCGGATGTCGTCGTCGAGGGGGTCGGCGAAGCCACGGGCCCGGGTCCGTTCGAGGGCGGTGGCCACCAGGCGGCGCAGCTGCCAGCTGTGGATCCCGGCTTTGCCGGATTGCGGGTAGACGGGGAGGAGCACGCCGGTGGTGGCGTCGCCGCCGCGGTCGAGGACGTCGAGGGCCGGGTTCACCATCTGGCGTCGCCCCCGATAGTGGTCGACGCGACCGAAGACCGACACCTCGGTGCCTTCGTCGAGGCGGGCCCGGTACTCCTGGTTGAAGAAGGTGAGTCGCAGGTACGAGGTGCCGTCGAAGAGCTCCATCTCGACGATGGGGCGGCCCCGTCGGGGTCGTCGGACGGTGACCTTCTTGAGCTCGCCGGACACGGTGGCTTCCTCACCGACGGCGAGGCTGACGATCTCGGCGAGGTTGGTGCGGTCGTGGTAGCGGCGCGGGTAGTGCTCGAGCAGATCCAAGACGGTGCGGATCTCCATCTCGGCGAGCTGAGCTTCGAGCCGAGCACCGACGTCGCGAAGCGTCGTGATCGGCTTGTCGCGCAGCTCCCGCAGGGTGAGGCCCGGTTCGGGCACGCGTTACTCGACGCCGATGAGGTACGGGTAGAGCGGCTGGTCGCCGGCATGCACCTCGACCTCGACCTGGGGGTGGGCGAGCCCGAGGTGGTCGCGGAGCCGGTCGGTGTCGCCCGGTCGGGCGTCGGCGCCGAGGAGCACGGTGACGAGCTCACTGTCGTCGTTGAGGAGCTGTTCGACGAGCGCGACCGCGGCGTCGAGGGCCGAGCTCTCGACGGCGCAGATCCCGCCGGCGTCGATCGCGATCCAGTCGCCGCGGCTGATCGTCCCGCACGCTGCGGCGCTGTCGCGCACCGCCTGGGTCACCTCACCGGCCTGGACCCGCGCCGCGGCCTCGCCCATGGCCTTGAGGTTGAGTTCGAGCTCGGCGTCGGGGTCATAGACGACCAGCGCGGCGAGGGCCTCCACGACGGAGTGGGTCGGGACGACGCCGACGGCGGAGCGGCTGAGCTCGTCGACCTGACGGGCGACCGCGACGATGTTCTTGTTGTTTGGGAGCACCACGACCGCGTCGGCGGGCGCGGCTTCGACCGCCTCGAGGATCTGCGCCGTCGACGGGTTCATCGACTGACCTCCGGCGACGACGGCTTGGACGCCGACGCTGCGCAGCAGGCGCCCGATGCCGTCCCCGACCGCGACGGCGACGACCGCGGTCGTGACCGGGACGCTCACGGCGTCGTCGCGGGGCTGGCCGGCGGCGTGACGCACCCAGCGCTCTTCTTCGACTTGCTCGTTGAGGTCGGTGACCCGGATCTTGGACGGGCGGCCAGCCTCGATGCCGACCTCGATCGCCGCGCCGACCTCGTTGGTGTGAACGTGGCAGTTCCAGGTCCCGTCACCGCCGACCACCACGATCGAGTCACCGATCGAGTCCCACGCTTCCTTGAACGCCGGGACGGTGGCGTCGTCGGCGTCGAGGAGGAACATCACCTCGTAGCGCAGCCCGGTGTTGTCCTCGCCTCGCTGATGGGCGGTGACCGCGGCCGGCGTGGTGATGTTTTCGGGCTCGGGGAGCGGCCGGCCGTCGACGACGTGCAGGAAGGCGTCGACGAGGAGCGTGAACCCTCGGCCGCCGGCGTCGACGACGCCCGCCTCTTTGAGGACCGGGAGCAGGTCGGGGCTGTGATCGACCGCGTCGAGGGCCGCGCGTTGGACCCGGTCGAGCAGCGCGTCGAGGCGCTCTTCCCCCGCGGCCCGGGCCGATTCACCGGCTTCGGCGGCGGCGCGCACCGCGGTGAGGATGGTGCCCTCCACCGGGCGCATCACGGCCTGGTAGGCGGCATCGGACGCGCGGCGCAGCGCCGCCACCAGGGTGTCGACCGACACCGACTCCGAGGGACGGAAGGTGTCGGCGAGCCCCCGGAGGATCTGGGACAGGATGACCCCCGAGTTGCCCCGCGCGCCCATGAGCGAGCCGTGCGCCACCGCCTGGCACACGTCGTCCATGCGGTGGGCGTCGCCGAGCTCGGCGCACACCGACTCGAGCGTCAGCGCCATGTTGGTGCCGGTGTCACCGTCGGGCACCGGGTAGACGTTGAGCCGGTTCAGCTCCTCTTGATGGGCGCGCAGCGCGTCGCGGTAGGTGGCGACGACCCGGGCGAGGGCGGCCCCGTCGATGGCGTCGAGGACCGGCACGGGCCGGATCGTAGTTGGAGCCGCTTCGCGCGGTGCCCCGGTGGCCGGGTATCGTCGCGGGTCCCCTCGACCCTGGAGCGCACGATGGCATCGGTCTGTGACGTCTGCGGCAAGGCGCCGCAGTTCGGCATGCGCCTGAGCCACTCCCATCGGCGCACCAAGCGGCGCTGGAACCCCAACGTGCAGCGGGTCCGGGCCGTCGTGAACGGGACCCCGAAGCGCGTCCACGTGTGCACCTCGTGCCTGAAGGCCGGGAAGGTGCAAAAGCCCTGATGCAGGGCGTCGTGCGGATCTATGACCCCCAGACCGGGGAGGGGATCGTGGTGCGCGACACCGACCGGGCCGAGCTGATCCTCGCCCCCGAGGCGCTGGCCGGCTCGCTGTTCCGCATGCTCCGCCAGGGTCAGCGCATCAACTTCGAGCTCGACGGGGAAGGCCGCGTCATGCGGGTTCGGATCGGCGCCGAGGCCGATCTCGGGTTGCCCACCGCCCAGATCTGATCAGGTGCGGTTGCGGGACAGCAGCCCCCAGGCGAACAGCAGGACCGTCGCCCCGACGAACGCGACGAGGATCGAGTACAGCGAGAAGCTGTTGATGCCCTCGCCGCCGGCCGCTTTGAACAGCGCGCCCCCGACGATCCCGCCCACGATCCCGATGATGATCGTCCCCAGGCATCCCGGCCGGTGCCGGCCGGTGACGCCCTTGGCCAGCACCCCGGCGAGGAATCCGACCACGATCCACGACAGCCAGCTCATCGCGGGCAGCGTATCGACCGGCTCGACTCAGCGGCTCGGGAGGGGCCCCCAGTAGACTCGCTGTCCACCGTTGCCCGCCGAGGAGCTGCTTCGTTGTCACTCGTGGTGGACGCCCCGACCAAGCATGAGCGCCTGCTCAGCTGGGTCGAGACCATGGCCGAGCTCTGCGAACCCGACGCCATCCATTGGTGCGACGGCTCCCAGGCCGAGCACGAGCAGCTGTGCCGGGCGCTCGTCGACGCTGGCACCTTCGTCGAGCTCGATCCGGACCGGCGCCCCGGGTCTTACTGGGCGACGACGGACCCGAGCGACGTGGCCCGGGTCGAGGACCGCACCTTCATCTGTTCCGAGGAGGAGGGCGACGCCGGTCCGACCAACAACTGGATGGATCCCGCGGAGATGCGGGGCCGCCTCCAGGCCCTGTTCCGGGGCTCCATGCACGGTCGGACCATGTACGTGGTCCCGTTCAGCATGGGTCCGCTCGGCTCGCCTCTCTCCTACATCGGGGTGGAGATCACCGATTCGCCGTACGTGGCGCTGTCGATGGTCGTCATGACCCGGGCCGGGAAGGGGGCCCTCGACGACCTCGGCGACGACGGCCCGTTCGTCCCGTGCCTGCACTCGCTCGGGGCGCCGCTCGCCGACGGCGAGGCGGACAGCGTCTGGCCGTGCAACCCCGACGAGAAATGGATCGTGCAATTCCCCGAGACCCGGGAGATCTGGTCGTACGGCTCGGGGTACGGCGGCAACGCTCTCCTCGGCAAGAAATGCTTCGCGTTGCGGATCGCGTCGGTGATCGCCCGCGACGAGGGCTGGCTCGCCGAGCACATGCTGATCCTCAAGCTGACCTCCCCGAAGGGGGATGTGCATTACATCGCCGCTGCGTTCCCCTCGGCGTGCGGCAAGACGAACCTGGCGCTGCTGGTCCCGACCATCCCGGGCTGGAAGGCCGAGTGCGTCGGTGACGACATCGCCTGGATGAAGTTCGGTGCCGACGGGCGTCTGTACGCGATCAACCCCGAGAACGGGTTCTTCGGTGTCGCGCCGGGCACGAACCGAAAGACCAACCCCAACGCCATGCGCACCGTGGAGGCCAACACGGTCTTCACCAACACCGCCCTCACCGACGACGGTGACATCTGGTGGGAAGGCATCGACGGCCCGGTCCCCGAGCACGTCACCGACTGGCACCGCCAGGACTGGACATCGGCGTCGGACACCCCTGCGGCGCACCCGAACTCCCGGTTCTGTGTCCCCCTCGACCAGTGCCCGGTCCTCGCCGCCGAGTACGACGACACCCACGGGGTCCCGATCTCCGCGTTCTTGTTCGGCGGTCGGCGAGCCGGCACCGTCCCGCTCGTCTATGAGTCTCGGGACTGGACCCACGGGGTGTTCATCGCCGCCACGATGGGATCGGAGAAGACCGCCGCCGCGTTCGGCGGCCTCGGCGAGCTGCGCCGCGACCCGATGGCGATGCTGCCGTTCTGCGGATACCACATGGGTGACTACTTCGGGCACTGGCTGTCGATGCCGGGCCGTTCCGACGAGTCCCAGCTGCCGCGCATCTACGGCGTGAACTGGTTCCGCAAGGACACCGACGGCGGGTTCTTGTGGCCCGGGTACGGGGACAACTCCCGGGTGCTGGACTGGATCTGTCGCCGTCTCGACGGTGAGGCCGGCGCGCTCGACACGCCGATCGGTGCCGTGCCCCGCGTCGAGGACCTCAACCTGGAGGGCCTCGCGCCCGACACCGCGGCGAAGGTCGACGAGGCGCTGGCGGTCGACGCCGACGCTTGGCGGGCCGAGCTGCCGACCATCCGGGAGCACTTCGACCGGTTCGGCGACCGGCTCCCCGAGGCGCTGCGCGACGAACTCGCGGCCCTCGAACGTCGCCTCGACTGACTCAGCGGCTGAGCAGCGCCGCGACCTCGTCGTCGGTGACCTGGCGGAAGTCGCGGTACCAGGGGCCGACGGCGTAGAACCCGGTCACCGGCGGGCGGAGCAACGTCACCACCTCGTCGTACTCGGCGCCGAGTCGCTCCACGGTGTCGCGCGGACCAACCGGGAGTGCCAGCACCCGCCGGGCGGCGCCCGTCGTGGCCAGCCATCGTCCGACCGCGGCGGCGGTAGCGCCGGTCGCGACGCCGTCGTCCACCACGATCACGGTGCGCCCGGCGCTGTCATCGGCTCGGAGCACCCCGGGGAGGGAGCGGAGCCGGTCCTCGACCTGGGCCCGCGCGTCGGCGACCGCCTGCTCGACGAACCGGTCGGTGGCCCCGACTCGAGCGACCAGGTCGCGGTCGATGACCGCGACGCCGTCCGGTCCCACTGCGCCGAGCGCCAGCTCCGGATGGCCGGGCGCGCCGACCTTGCGGGCCACGATCGCCCGCAGGGGCGCGCCTAAGGCGGTGGCGACCTCGGCCGCGACGACGACGCCGCCGCGGGGGATTCCGCACACCACCGGGACCGCCAGGGCGGCCGGGGCGGCCGAGGGGCCACGGAGCGCGTCAGCGAGGCGACGCCCGGCGTCGGCGCGGTCGGCGAAGACGGGCGGGCGGTCCACCGCTACGATCCGCGCACCACGAAGAGGGGAGTCGGCATGGCGATCAGCGCCTACGTGCTCATCCAGACCGAGGTCGGCAAAGCGGTCAAGGTCGCGAACGCCGTCCGGACCATCGATGGCGTGGTCGCCGCCGACGACGTCACCGGCCCGTACGACGTCATCGTGCGCACCGAGGCCGCGAGCCTCGACGATCTCGGCCGGATGGTCGTCTCCCAGATCCAGGCCGTGGAGGGCATCACCCGCACGTTCACCTGTCCCGTCGTCAACCTCTAGTCCCGCGGTCCGTCGACGGCGCCCCGCTGGCGGCCGGCTCGGCGGCTCCGCCGCTGGTGTCGATCGAGGGCCAGGCCGATGAGCCGGTCGATGAGGCGGGGGTAGGAGACGCCGCTCTCGGCCCAGAGCCTCGGGTACATCGACACCGGGGTGAACCCAGGGATGGTGTTCACCTCGTTCACGAGGAACCCGCGGTCTTCGGTCAAGAAGAAGTCCACCCGGGCCATGCCCTCGCCCCGGCAGGCCTCGAACGCCCGGACCGCGAGGCCGCGTACCTCGTCGGCTTGCTCGGTGGTGAGGGGCGCCGGGGTGAGGAGCTGCACCGCGTCGTCTTCGTACTTGTCGGCGTAGCTGTAGAACTCGTCACCGGGCACGATCTCGCCGGGCACGGACGCCTCCGGGGGGTCGTCGCCGAGGATCCCCACCTCGATCTCGCGTCCAGTGATGGCCTCCTCGGCGATCACCCACTCGTCGAAGTCCAGCGCCCGCTCGATCGCGGCGTCGAGCGCGACCCGGTCGGCGGCCTTCGACACCCCCACCGAGGAGCCCATGTTGGCGGGCTTGACGAAGCAGGGCAGACCGAGCTGGGCCGCGACCTGGTCGGCGAACTCGTCGGCGCGGTGGCCCTCACGATGCGCCAGCCACCGGGCGACGGGAAGCCCCGCGGCGGCGAACGCCCGTTTCATGGCGACCTTGTCCATCGCCAGCGCGGAGCCGATCACGCCGGCACCGACGTACGGCAGCCCGGCGAGCTCGAAGAGGCCTTGCACCGTGCCGTCTTCGCCGTAGGGGCCGTGCAGGAGTGGCAGGACCACGTCGACGTCGGTGGGGACCGCCGCGCCGGGTGTGGTGGCATCGAGGGGCACCAGCGCGGGTTGGGACGGGTCCGGGACCTCGACCACCGGTTGGCCCTCGACGCGGAACTCGCTCGGCAACGCGTCGCGCGCCCCCTCGAGCGCGGCGCGAGCCTCGCCCGCGAGTAGCCACTGGCCGGCAGTGGTGATCGCGACCGGGACGACCTCGTACCGGGCGGGGTCGAGCGCGGCGGCGACCGCCGCGGCGCTGACTCGCGACACGTCATGCTCGGCGGAGCGTCCTCCGAATAGCAACAGCACCCGGATGCGGGTCATCCGGTGACCTGCAGCACAGCCCGGATGCCCAACCCCATGATGAACAGCCCGACGAGTCCGTAGAGCAGCTCCCGGCGGCCGCGCATCTGCAGCCGGTACTGGTACGCCAGCCCGACGGTGAGGAAGGCGAGGACGCCGTAGAAGATGTGGAAGGTCGGCGCCTTGTACTGCTTGCTCGCCTGGAGGGTCGCGCCGACCACGACCTGGAGCAGGATCGCGGCCTCGGCGACGATGATCGAGATCCACAGCCACCGGCCGCGCCGGCGCGGGATCCGCCAGGCGACGAGCGCGGCGACGCCCACGAGCCCGTTGGCCGTGATGGCGACATAGCCCCAGATCTTGTGGAAGTCGAGGAGGGCGTGCACGAGGATCGACGCGCCCGGCGGGTCGCTACCCGGCCTCTTCGTACTGGACGACGTCGAAGGACCACAGCGCGCTCTCGCTGCTGACCGGCCCGTCCGTCGCGTGCGCCCGGTGCCCGTGCTGAAACGCGGGGCTCGTCGCCCACCGCTCGAAGTCCGCTTGGGAACGCCACCGGGTGTAGACGAGATAGACGTCGCGGTCATCGCTCGGGCGCAGCAGCTCGAACGCCTCGAACCCTTCCGCCTTCGAGACCTCCCCGGCCCGGGCCCCGAAGCGCCGCTCCAGCTCCTCGGCTCGGGCTCCCGGGACGGTGATGGCATTGATGCGCACGACGCTCATGCCGTCGTTCTACCCGCGGGCACGCCCGCCGCGCTCACCGGGCCGGGCGCACCCCGAAGCCCGGCGGGGCGCGGGGCCCACGCGCGCCACCGCCGCGAGCGGGCTACTGGTCGCGGAGGAAGCGCTCAATCTCGTCCGCGAGGTCGTCGGCCGAGACCTCGCCGCTGGACTCCTCCTCGATGGCGGAGACGAGCTCGGCGACGTCGGGCCGCTCGGCGAGCCCTTCTTCGACTCGGGTCGCGTACTCCTCGGCTTGGTCCTCGAGGGGTCCGACGTCGACCGCGACGCCCGTGAGCTCACCCAGCCGGGTGAGCAGGGCCCGCATCGCCGGCGGAGACGGGGTCGCCGACACGTAGTGCGGGACCTGGGCCCAGAGCCCGAGCGACGGGATCCCGGCGTCACCCAGCGCACACTGGAGCACCGTCTGCAGCCCGGTCGCGCCGTGGTAGTCGGCTCGGATGGCGCCAGCTTCCTTCGCCGTGCTGGCGTCGGTGGCGGTCGCGAGCACCGGCACCGGTCGGCGGTGCGACACGACCGCGGGCATGCCCCCCAACCCGACGGCGCGCTCCACACCGAGCTGCTGGGCGAGGTCGACGAGCTCGGCGGCGAGCGACGGCCACCGCAGCGACGGCTCCGGGCCGGTGCAGCACACCACGTCGCGCTCCGCCCGTCCGGCGACGAACTCGATCGTCGGCCACGCGATCTCACGGGTCTGACCGTCGACGAGCCGCACCGTCGGTCGGGTCTGTTGCAGGTCGACGAGGTCATCGAGGGGATACCGGGCGAACACCCGCGCCCCGTCGAGCTGGGAGGTCAGCACCGCGGCGGCCGACGAGCCGGCGGCGCCGGCGTCGACCCAACCCACGATGGCGAGCACGAGGATCGGGCGCCGCAAGCGCGGGATGGTCTCGACCTGGAGCACGGCATCACGGTATCGGCCCTGGATATGGTGCCTCGGTGCGCTTCGGGGTCCATACCGGTCTGCAGAACACCACGACCGATGAGCTGCGATCGTTGTGGCGTCACCTCGAGCAGCAAGGCTTCGAGTGGATCTCGATCTGGGACCACTTCTACTCCGCGGACGCGACCGTGACCGAAGCCGGCACGACCTCGGGGTCGGTGTGCCACGAGGCGATCGCGGCGCACACCGCGTTGGCGCTCGAGACCCGTCGAGTGCGCTGCGGCAGCCTCGTGTATTGCGTCGCGTACCGCCATCCGGCGGTGCTCGCCAACTCGATGGCGACGATCGATCACCTCTCCGGTGGGCGGGTCACGCTGGGGCTCGGTGCCGGCTGGCACCAAGGCGAGTTCGCGGCGTACGGGATCCCGTTCCAACCGGTGCCGGTCCGGCTGCGGATGCTCGACGAGGCGGTGCAGTGCATCCGGCTGCTGCTGACCGAAGACACCGCCGACTTCGACGGTGAGTTCTTCACGTTGCGCGACGCCCGATGCGACCCGAAGCCGGTGCAGGCCCGGCTCCCGATCTGGATCGGTGGCGGCGGGGAGCGGGTGACGCTGCGGCTGGCGGCCCGTCACGCCGACGGCTGGAACGTACCGTTCATCACCGCGGACGCCTACCGCCACAAGGTCGAGGTCCTCGAGGGACACTGCGCCCGCGAAGGCCGCGACCCCGCCACCATCGAGAAGAGCGTGAACCTGACGTTGGCGTGGAGCGACGAGGAGCTCCGGGCCCGCTTCGGTGGCATGGCCGACTGGATCCGTCCGAGCGCCCTGACCGGCAGCACCGATCAGATCATCGATCGGATCGGCGAGTACCGCGACGCCGGCGCCGAATGGGTCAACCTCGCGTTGCGCGCCCCGTTTGATGTCGAGGCGGTCGACCGGTTCGCGGCCGAGGTGCTGCCCGCGTTCCGGTGAGCACCACCGACGGCGAGCTGCGGCTCGACGCGCTGACCGGCGAGTGGGTGACGATCGTCGGCGCCCGTCAGGATCGCCCACACCTTCCCGCCGACGGCTGCCCATTCTGCGTCGGCGGTCTCGAGGCCCCCGAGCCGTACACGGTGCGGGCGTTCACGAACCGCTGGCCTCCGCTCACCGAGGGACCGCCCCTGGAGGCCGCGGCAGGCCTCGCCGCCGACGTCGACCGGGTGCCCGCACGCGGCGCGGCCGAGATCGTCCTCTACACGCCCAAGCACGACGCGTCGTTCGCGTCGCTCGGTGTCGACGGCGCTCGACGCGTCGTGGACCTGTGGGCCGAGCGCACCGCGGCGCTCCTGGCCCGCCCCGACGTCGCGTACGTCCTCGTGCTCGAGAACCGCGGCCGGGAGGTGGGCGCGACCATCGACCATCCGCACGGCCAGATCTACGGGTTCGGGTTCGTGCCGCCGGTTCCCGCCCGGGAGGCGACCCGGTCGGCCGAGCACGGCTGTGTGATCTGCGCCGAGGTCACCCGCGAGCAGACCGATCCGGCTCGGGTCGTCGTGGACCGCGACGGCTGGCTGGGTTGGGTGCCGTTCGCCTCCGGATGGCCGTACGGGATGCTCCTCGCGCCGGTCGAGCACGTCACCGGCCTCCCGTCGTTGACGGACCAGAGCCGGACCGGGCTCGCCGAGGCGCTCGTCGACGTGCTGGGGCGCTACGACCGACTTTTCGATCGTCCGGTTCCCTACATGCTGTGGGTGCACCAACAGCCCGACGAGCCCGACGCCCATCTCCACGCCCATCTCGCGCCGACGTGGCGGGCCGCGTCCGTGGTCCGCTCCGTCGCGGCGGCCGAGCTCGGCAGCGGCACCCTGTTCAACCCGGTGGTGCCGGAGCAGGCCGCAGCCCGGCTCCGCGACGCGTAGGCGGGTCCCGGCCGCTCGGGGCGGCGGGCGGCTGGGG
>DAIPLE010000219.1:0-3818 GCA_036769425.1 Actinomycetota bacterium | reverse complement strand
CCCTTCTCGCCGAGGCGATGCCGTACCAGCTCCGCCATCGCCGGCGACGGCTTCCCCGCGACCTCCGGTGTCGCACCCGCCGCGGTCGCGATCGCCGCGACGATCGCGCCCGTCCCCGGGAGCAGCCCGCCGGGAATCGGGTAGGTGGCGTCGAGGTTCGTCGCCACGAACCGCGCTCCGTTCCTGATGGCCTGCGATGCCCGGTCGAGCTCCTCGAAGTCGAAGTCGCGGTGAAAACCGACGACGACCGCCGCGGCCGGCGGCCGGTCGACGGTCCGCAGACCGACCGCGTCGAGCGCCTCGGTGACGCCGGGCCCCGCGCATGTCAGGACCTCAGCCCCAGTGGGGAGGCTGCCGTGGAGCAGATCTGCCGCGGCGAGCGCGCTCGTCAGCACCTGGTCCGGCTCGGCCGCGACGCCACACTTGGCGAGCTTGGCGATCACGTCGGACACGGTGAGGCTCGAGTTGTTCGACAAGAACGCCACCCGCAATCCCTGGGCGCGCATCTCCGTCACGGCGTCGGCGCTGCGCGGGATCGGCTCGTCGCCTCTCCAAAGGACGCCGTCGAGGTCGCAGCAGACCACGGGCGCCCCGCCCGCGTCGCTCACGGCGCGGGTTCGCTCACCGTGGCCAACGCCCGCTGGTAGTCCTCGAGCGGTCGCATGGCGACCGCCAGCTTCAGATGACGGCGAGCCCCACCCCGATCACCGGTCCGAAGCAGGCACAACCCCAGCCCGTAGTGGGCGTAGTCGTTGACCGGGTCGATCCTGACGGCATGTTCGAACTCCTCCCGCGCCGCCGGGAACCGACCGGATCCGAAGTAGGCGCGGCCGAGCGCCTCCCGGATCGACCCTTGCTCCGGCTCGAGGTCACGGGCCCGCTCCAACGCGACCGCCGCCGCGTGCGGGTTCGACGACGCGAGCAGCCGGCTGCCCTCGGTGAACGCGTCGTAGGCCGTTAGGTCGTCTTGTTCCGTGCTCATCACCGTCTCCGTCGATCCCGAAGCGAGTCCCGGCGCCGACCGCACGGTATGCGACAATCGGCGACCTCTTCATCGGATAGAGAACCCGCCCGTGCCTGACTTCCTTCCCTTCCGTGGAACGCGTTACCGGGACCTGCCCGACGCCTCGCGGGTCGTGGCGCCCCCCTATGACGTCATCGACGAAGAGGACCGCAGCCGCCTCGAGGCGATCGATCCTCACAACGCCGTGCGCCTCATCCTTCCGCGAGCGGACCCGCCGACCGACCCGTACGAGCACGCCGCCAACCTCCTGCAGGCATGGCTCACCGACGGGATCCTCGCCCCCGACCCCGAACCAGCCTTCTACGGCTACCGGATGCACTTCACCGACGCCGCCGACCGGCCGAGACGCACGATCGGTGTCATTGGTGCGCTGGTACTCCCGAGCGGCGACGGCGACGTCTTCGGACACGAGCGCACGCTCCCGAAGGCCCGCAGTGACCGGCTCGCCCTCCTCCGTGCCACCCGCACCAACCTCGACCCGATCTGGGGCTTGTCCCTCGCCCGCGATCTGAACGCCGTCCTCGACACCGAGGCGCCGCCGACCACCTCCGCCGTCGACGCTGCTGGCACCCGCCATGAGCTCACGCTCATCACCGACCCCGAGACGCTCGGCCGCCTCCGAACCGCGGTCGCCAGCGCCCCGATCGTCCTCGCTGACGGACATCACCGGTTCGAGACCGCGTGCGCGTACCGCGATGACGATCCCGACGATCCCGGCGCCCAGGCCGTCATGACGTTCGTCGTCGGCCTCGACGATGACCTGCTCGACGTGCGCGCCATCCACCGTCTGGTGCATAGCGCACCCCGCGGCCTGCGAGCCCGACTCGGCGACCTGATCAACGTGGACGACGCCGGCCCGAACACACCCGAAGGTGTTCGCGACCTCACGATCCGAATGACCGAGCGGGGCGCCCTTGGCCTCGTCGACCGCGACGGCTTGGCGCTCCTCACCCCGGCCCCAGTCGGGTCGGACCGCATCAGCCGCGACCTCCCCGCCGAGCTCCGAGACGTCGACGCGGCCCGCTTCGACACCCTCGTCCGCCCCGCGCTCGGAGACGCTGAACTGTCCTATCGCGACGACGCGGTCACCGTCGCGTCGATGGTCGACAAGGGCGCCGCTGACCTCGCGGTGCTCCTTCGACCGGTCACCGTCCCCCAGATCCGCGCCGCCGCGTTCGCGCGCCTCCGGATGCCCGAGAAGACCAGCTACTTCTCACCCAAGCCTCGCACGGGAATGGTGTTCCGCCGGCTCGACGACTGAGCCGTACCCGAGGTGACTAGGCGACTTCCCAGGTTGCGCCCGACCCGACCAGCGCGGCCAGATCCCCAGGTCCCTGGCGTTCCGACGCGGCAACCAGCTGGCGCTGGACCTCGCCTTCGTACGTCGCGCGGTCCACGTCGCGCAACACCCCCATCGGGGTCGGCGTCGTCGGCCGCATGGCGAGTCGAGACAGCGCGAACGCGAGTGACGGATCGCTGCGGTGCTCGTCGTGAACCAAGAGGCGGTCCTCGCCGACGTCGGCGACGGTGACGATCTCGCATTCCCCGAACGCGTTCAACGCGACACCGAGCTCATGGTCGGCGCCGAACCGGATCGGCTCACCGTGGTGCAGCTCAATGATCATCGCGGCGCGCTGCTCCTTGCCGGTGATGGCCTCGAACGCGCCGTCGTTAAACACGTTGCAGTTCTGGTAGACCTCGACGAACGACGCCCCATGGTGATCGTGGGCGCGACGGAACGTCTCGATCATGTGCTTGCGGTCCATGTCGTGCGTGCGGGCCACGAACGTCGCCTCGGCCCCGAGCGCCACCGAAACCGGGTTGAACGGCGTGTCGAGCGAACCGAACGGCGACGACTTCGTCACCTTCCCGACCTCGCTCGTCGGTGAGTACTGACCTTTGGTCAACCCGTAGATCTGGTTGTTGAACATGAGCACGGTCAGGTTCACATTGCGCCGCAACGCGTGGATGAGATGGTTCCCACCAATCGAGAACATGTCGCCGTCGCCGCCGATGACCCAGACGTCGAGGTCCGGGCGGGCCAGCGCGACGCCGGTCGCGATCGCCGGCGCACGGCCGTGGATGCCGTGCAGCCCGTAGACGTTCATGTAGTACGGCAGTCGGGCGGCGCACCCGATCCCCGACACGAACACCAGGTTCTCGGGCTTCACGTCCAGTTCAGGCAACAGCAGTTGGATCGCGGAGAGGATGGTGTAGTCACCGCATCCCGGGCACCAGCGGACCTCTTGGTCGGACTGGAAGTCCTTGCGCGACAGCGTCGCGGTGCCCGATTCGTCAGTCACTGATCATCTCCCGAATTGAAGCTTCGATCTCGGCGGCGCGGAATGGCAGCCCCTGAACTTTCGACAGTGTCTGCGCGTCGACGAGGTACTCGGCCCGCACGAGGCGCGAGAGCTGGCCAAGGTTCATCTCGGGTATCAGTACCCGCTTGTACCGGGCGAGCACCTCACCGAGGTTCGGTGGGAATGGGTTCAGATGCATCAGATGGGCGCGCGCGACCGCGATCCCGTCATCCCGTGCTTGGAGCACCGCCTGCTGGATCACACCGGAGGTGCTCCCCCATCCGAGGACGAGCAGCGACGCGTCGTCGGGGTCGTCGACGATGACGGGTGGTAGCTCCGCAGCGATGCGCGCGATCTTCTCGGCCCGCAGCCGCACCATGTGCTCGTGATTCTCGGGTTCGTAGTTGACGTTCCCGGTGCCGTCCTGCTTCTCGATCCCGCCAATGCGATGCATGAGGCCCGGTGTCCCCGGGATCGCCCATGGACGAGCG
>DAIPLE010000218.1:0-3821 GCA_036769425.1 Actinomycetota bacterium | reverse complement strand
GCTCGGAGCCCAATCGGTGTTCGTCGGCAGCGGCATCTTCAAGAGCGCGGACCCCGCCGCCCGGGCCAAGGCGATCGTCGAAGCCACCACCCACTACGCCGACCCCGCCATCGTCGCCAAAGTGTCCCGCGGTCTCGGTGAGGCCATGCGGGGCGAAGAGATCAGCACCCTCGACGTGAAGCTCGCCGAGCGGGGCTGGTAAGCGTGCGGGCCGACGCACGCCCCCCAGGTCATGAAGGTCGGAGTCCTCGCGCTCCAAGGGGCGTTCCGCGAGCATCGTGAGATCCTCGACGCCCTCGGCGTCGACACCGTTGAGGTCCGGTCACCGGCCAGCCTCGGCGCCGTCGACGCGCTGATCCTCCCTGGCGGCGAGTCCACCACCATCGGCAAGCTCCTCGTCACGTCCGGGCTGTTACCGGCGCTCAGAGAGAGGGTCGCCGACGGCCTCTCCGTCCTCGGCACCTGCGCCGGCCTCATCCTCCTCGCCACCGACGTCCTCGACGGCCGGTCGGACCAGCCGACCCTCGCCGCACTCGACGCCACCGTGCGCCGCAACGGCTACGGCACCCAGCTGCAGTCCTTCGAGGCCGACCTCGACGTGGCCGGTCTCACCGGCCCCTTCCCGGGGGTCTTCATCCGTGCCCCCCAGCTCGAACGGACTGGGCCCGACGTCGAGATCCTCGCCTACCACGACGGCCGCGCGGTCCTCTGTCGACAAGGCCCGGTGTGGGGCTCCACGTTCCATCCCGAGCTGTCCGGGGATCTGCGCCTCCACGAACGGTTCCTGCAATCCGTCGAGGCCCGATGAAGGGAGCGCCATGAGCGGCCACTCGAAATGGCACTCGATCAAGCACAAGAAGGGCGCCGCCGACCAGGCCCGCGGCAAGCTCTTCGCGAAGCTCATCCGCCAGATCGAGGTCGCGGCCCGAGAAGGTGGCGCCGACTCTGACGCCAACCCGACGCTGCGCACCATGGTGAGCAAGGCACGCGACGCCTCGGTGCCGGTCGACACCATCGATCGGGCCATCAAACGCGGGACCGGCGACCTCGACGGTGTCCGCTACGAACCCGTCACCTACGAGGGCTACGCCCCCAACGGTGTCGCGGTGCTCGTCGAGTGCCTCACCGACAACCGGAACCGCACCGGCGCCGAGATCAAAAACATCTTCACCCGCCACGGCGGGTCCCTCGCCGAGCCCGGCGCGGTGTCGTGGCAGTTCGACCGCAAAGGAGCCATCCTCATCGAGCACCGCGCCGCGACCGAAGACGACCTGATGCTCGCCGCCCTCGATGCCGGCGCCGAAGACATCACCGACCACGGCGACACCTGGCAGATCACCACCGGACCATCCGACCTGCACCGGGTGCGCGACGCCCTCGACGCGGCGGGGATCCCCGTGACCAGCACCGACCTCGCGATGCTGCCCACCACCACGGTGCCACTCACCGACGAGTCCGCGGCTCGCGCGGTGTTGCGCGTCATCGACGCTCTCGAGGATCATGACGACGTGCAGAGCGTCAACGCCAACTTCGATATCCCCGATGAGGTCCTCCAGGCGGTGATGGCATGAAACCCAACGTTGGTGATCCCGCACCTGACTTCACGCTCCCCGGCGTGGAGAACGGGCAGCGCCGCGACTACCACCTCGCTGACTACCGGGGCCAGAAGGTGGTTCTCGCCTTCTATCCCGGCGACTTCACCCCCGGCTGAACACGCCAGCTGCGCTCGTACCGCGACGACTTCGCGGTGTTCGAGCAGGCCGGCGCGGTCGTGCTGGCCATCTCCCCCCAAGACGTCGACAGCCATGAGCGCTGGGCGGAGCAAGAAGGGTTCAAGTTCGCGTTGCTCGCCGACACCGACAAGCACGTCATTGAGGACTACGGGATCGCGTCGCCGCTCACCGGCGTGCGCCGCTCCATCTTCCTCATCGACACCGCCGGGATCGTGCAGTGGCGCTACACCGGGACGGTTCGGGCCATCTTCAAGAAACCTCAGCAGCTGACCCGCATCCTGAACCGGATGAGCTGATGGACCTCGACGAGGCCCGCCAGTTCCTCCGCGTGAACCACCGCGCGGTGCTGGCCACCAACCGGTCCGACGGGCGGCCCCAGCTCTCACCGGTCACGGTCACCGCCGACCGGGACGGCCGCGCCATCGTGAGCACCCGAGAGACCGCGCTCAAGACCCACAACGTCGAACGCGACCCACACGTCTCCCTCTGCGCCTTCACCGACGGGTTCTACGGCAGCTGGGTCCAGATCGATGGCGTCGCCGACATCGAGACCCTCCCCGAAGCGATGGAACCCCTCGTCGACTACTACCGCAGCGTCACCGGTGAACACCCCGACTGGGACGACTACCGCGCCGCGATGCAGCGGGACCGTCGCGTGCTGCTGCGGATCACGATCACCCGAGCGGGACCCGACCGCTCCGGGTAAACCGGGTAGATTGCGCGCCCGCCCGTCGCCCAGGAGCCCCATGGACGTCTCGATCACCGTCAATGGACAACCGCAACGACACGACGTCGAGGCGCGGACGCTCCTCGTCCAGTTCCTCCGCGAGGACTGCGGGCTGACCGGCACCAAGATCGGCTGCGACACGTCGTCGTGCGGGGCCTGCACCGTCCTCCTCGACGGCGAATCAGTGAAGTCGTGCACGATGCTCGCGGCGCAAGCCGACGGCGCGGCGGTCACCACGATCGAAGGACTCGCCACCGGACCCGAGTTGCACCCCGTCCAGCGGGCCTTCCAGGACCAGCACGGCCTCCAATGCGGGTTCTGCACCGCCGGGATGGTCATGGCGACGGTGTCGCTCCTCGCCGAAGTCCCGAACCCCAGCGAACGCGACGTCCGCCTCGGTCTCGAAGGCAACCTCTGTCGCTGCACCGGGTACCACAACATCGTCCAGGCGGTCCTCGCCGCGGCCGGCGAGCGCACATGATCCCCGCCTCCTTCGACTACGTCCGGGCCTCCAGCCTCGACGACGTCACCTCGGCGCTCGCCGAGCACGGCGACGAGGCCAAGGTCCTCGCCGGCGGGATGTCCCTGCTACCCCTCATGAAGCTCCGGCTCGCCACACCTTCGGTCCTCATCGACGTCGCCCGAGTGCCCGACCTCAGCTTCATCCGCGACACCGGCGACAACCTCACCATCGGGGCTCTCACCCGCCACCGTGACCTCGAGACCAGCGACGTCCTCGCCGAGCACTGCGCCGTCCTGCGCTTCGTCGCGGCCCAGGTCGGCGACAACCAGGTCCGACACCGCGGCACCCTCGGCGGCTCCGTCGCGCACGGCGACCCCGCATCGGACCTCCCCGCGGTGCTGCTGGCCCTCGACGCCACCTTCGTGGCCCGCGGCCCCAATGGTGAGCGCAGCATCCCCGCCGCGGACTTCTTCCTCGGCTTCCTCGAGACCGCCCTCGGCCCCGACGAGGTCCTCACCGAGATCCGCGTCCCGAAGACCGGCCCGACCGGGTTCTCGTACCAGAAGTTCAACCGCCGAGCCCAGGACTGGGCCATCGTCGGCGCGGTCGCGGTCACCAACGGCACCACCCGCGTCGGCCTGGTCAACATGGCCAGCACGCCGCACCGCGCCACGGCAGTGGAAGCGGCCCTCGCCTCCGGGGCCTCCATCCACGACGCCGCCCAGCACGCCGCCGACGGGACCGAGGCCCCCGCGGACCTGAACGCGTCACCCGAGTACCGCGAGCATCTCGCCCGAGTGCTGGTCCGCCGCGCGCTCACCGAGGCGCAAACCTGAGCCACCAGCGATGAGGCCGTGACCGTCGCGGCCGCGCTCCTCGCCGCCGGACGCGGATCCCG
>DAIPLE010000217.1:0-3839 GCA_036769425.1 Actinomycetota bacterium | reverse complement strand
CCGTCGGCGCAGGCCGACCCCGGTGGACATCCGGTGATCGACTGGTACGGCGGGGTGTTGCAGCCAGCCACCGCCACGCCGCTGGCGGCGACGGCCGATCCGAGCAGCGTGGTGCGGGCGATGAAGCTCCGGCGATTCAATCGGGCGTCCAACAACCCGCTGGCCTTCGAGACCAGCCAGTTCCCCCACGCGACACCCGAGGACGGCTCGCTCATCGCCACCCCCGAGCGTTCGGGACGAGCGCCAGCATCCGAGGCAGGCTCGACAGGGCGACGAACACCAGACTGACGCCGACACCGATGAGCAGCACATAGGGGATCCCGGCGAGGGGCTGGCCGCGGACGGTGTCGACGATCCCGACGCCAGGGTCGAACGCGACGATGATCGCCGAGGTGACCGCGACGAGGTTGACACCCACATGCACGCGACTGGGGGGCGTGTCGACCTTGCCGAAGCAGCCACACGACGCGATCGGGACATCGCGGCGAAGCGCGGCCAGCACAAATCCGAGGAACCCGAGGTACGACAGCGCGACGAGCGCCGCGCTGACGGTCCCACCGGTGACGAGCGCGCTCACACCGATGACCACCTCGACCACTCCCCCGACACGGACCAGCCCCGGCCATCCTGGCAGCCCAACTCCCCGAAGCGCGTTGGCGGTGTCGTCGGGGCGAAACGCCTTCATCACGCCACCGATCGCCAGCAGCGCCGCGGCGACCGCGAACGGTCCGGCCATGACGGTCATGAGCTGCTCGGGGGCGTCGAACGTGCCCCGGGGCTGGTCGCCGTCGTCGTCGTCGTCGTCGTGGTGGACCCGGTCGACGAAGGAGGTGTCGACGTCGATCCCACGGGGTCGATCTGGACCGTGGCCAAGACGGTGTTGACCACCGGGACGACATCGTGGCGCCGTTGGTACGCGCCGATCACGACGTAGAGGCAGAACGCCCGACCCGATTCGTTGAAGAACCGTTGCAGTCCCGCTTGGCCGGCGAGCTGACGGTTGAGCACTCTCGGGTCGAACCCGTCGGGATCCAACAGTCGCGGAAGCCCGGTCGCCGCGAACAGCTTCGTGGTCGCACTGGCGGGGGCGTACTCCTTGAGCACGACGATGGCGTCCGTCGGTCCCAGATGCTCGACCGCGTCACTGACGAAATCAGCGACGTCGGCGGCCAGCGGGATCGTCGCGACGTGCACGACCGGGAAGATCTGTTCCCCGGCCGGTGCTGGCGCGCCTGGGACCTCGGCCTGGGCGCTGAGCTCGCCGGCCTGCCGGCGGCGGAAGATCCGGCCCTCCCATCCCGGAGGTGTCTGCACCGCGAGGCCGTGAGCCTGGATCTGAGGCATCAGCCGCGGCTCAGCCGACCACGACCGCGAGGCTCGCGGCCGCCACGAGGAACAAGCCACCGGCCGCGGCGAACCGGCTCACACCCGCGATCGCGTGCGCGCGACTCAGCACCGCGCGGAGACGCTCCGGATCGTGGGCCCGACCCACGGTCAAGATCGGCACCGCCCGGACCACCCCGAACACCGCGCCGATGAGAAGCGCGTGCGCGACCGATCCGCTCAACACGGCCAGGACCAGCATGACGTACACCGCCGACGTGGTGACGGTGGTCGCGACACCCGTCCCGAGCTGGAAGCCGAAGCCGGTCCCGTATACCCAGCCCCGGTAGTGGCCGAGCCAGTTCTCGTTGACCTGTCGCCGACGGGACAGCACACCGGCGCCCCCGACCCCGAGATCCAGCAGCAATCCGATCGCGCACGCGCCGGCCACGACGAGCCCAACCGCGCTGGGAGACGGCGAGGCCAGCCGTCGCAGTCCGGTGCCGACCACCGCGGATCCCGCGCCGATCACGAGCCCGCCCGCGGCCGAGCCCAACGTGTACCAGACCACCGTTCGCCCCCACCGGGTCCTTCGGGCCCGCTCCCCGAGCGGGTTGATGCTCGCGAGCATCGACTCCCCTCATGGCGACCACGACGACCGCAGCGCGGCGATCACGGCGACGACGACGCCCGCGACGGTCACCTCGACGGGAGTCACCGCGGCATCGACGGGCCGGCCGACGGACCGCGCAGATCGGCTTCGGTCTGTGGGTAGAGGCTGGGGTCACCCGGCTCGATTCCCGACCGGCGGAGCTCCGCGTCGGCTCGGGCCTCGCGATCCCGGTCGCTGGAACCCCGCCGGTGTCGGCGCCGACCCGTCGGCATCCCGGCATCAGCGAGGGCCTGCTCGAGCATGCTTTGCAAGTGCTCCCACGTCGACGCCGCCCCCTCACCCACAACGGCCCCGCTCGGACCGTCGATGTAGGCAAAGTAAGGGGCGACGGGGACGTCGAAGTCATCCCATGCGGGGCTCGACATGACGACGGGAACGTCCGACGGGGCGAACTTCCGCAGCCGGCCCGGGCTCTCGGCCTCGGGGCCTTTCGTGGCCACCACCAACCGCGCGTCACCAGGAACGCGGCGTCTTCGGACGTCGTCGAGCGCCGACCAGAACTCGGCACACGTGGAGCACCCGCTGGTCAGAAAAGCGACGAGGGTCGGATGCTCGACACCCACGACACTCACGCTGACCGCATCACCGTCCGGGGAAACGCCGAGGAGGTCGGTCGCCATGCGGGTGTGCTCACCCCGTCGGGGCACCTCGACGCCGTGCCGCGGCGGGCCCGGCTCCTCAGGGTCGAGACTGACGCCGAGCTCGTGCAGTGCCCGCAGGATCTCGGCGTGGCTCCGCAACAGCCCCGCGACCAGCACCCCCAGCAGGGCGACGACCACCGCGAGTAGCACCGTGAGGACAGCCACGGTCACGATTGTCGCAGGCCACCTCGGTCGCTCCCGACATGGGGGGCCGGATCACCTCCGAAACCAGCGGACTCGGAGGTCTCGTCGGCGCCAGGCGAGGGAGAACGGGGGAGAAATGCGACATTTAGACCCACCCGGATCGGCCAGAACTGGCCGAATGGGTTGCGAGAATCCCCAGAACCCCCATCGTGACCCCCACCCGACCGAGCAGACGGGAAGGCCACACCGCGGCCCGGGCTGGGATCCCAACCTGGCGACGGGGCGCCAGGTACCGACGGGCCTCGGGGAGCCTCGGATCCTCCGCTCTTTTGCGTCGGACCGGACGTGATTTTTGCAGGAACGGTCAGGAATGGGCGCGACGCACCGATGCGTTCAGACACCTCATCGCCTGGGTCAGGGGGATCAGGGAGTGAGCACCTCGAGGGTCACACAGCTTGAGGCACGCCTGGCGCAGCCCGCTACGCGAGGAGCGTTTAGCGAATCGGAGCTGGACGGTCTCCCCACGGCGGTGCGGCGCTACTTCTCGGCGGCGATCGCACCCGGGACACCGCTGGCGCTATCGGCCCGACTCCGAATGCGGGGCACGATCAAGATCGGGAGGTGGCTCCCCTTCCGGGCCCGAGAGGTGCTGGCACCCCACCAGGGCTTCGTGTGGCCGGCCCGGGTCGCCGGGGTCATCGGCGGCGCCGACGGTTACGCCGACGGGGACGGCCGCATGGAGTGGAAGCTCGCCGGCCTCATCACCCTGGCCCACGCCGACGGTCCCGACGTGTCGCGCAGCGCGGCGGGGCGCGGTGGCGCCGAAGCTGTCTGGGTACCGACCAGCCTCCTGCCCCGCTACGGCGTCACCTGGTCGGCGAGCGACGAAACCCAGATCATCGCCGGCTTTCAGGTCGACGACACGCCAATCGAGGCCCACTACCAACTGGACCCGGACGGACGACCCCGCTCGATTGTCTTCGACCGATGGGGCGACCCCGACAACGCGGGAACTTGGGCTTGGCATCGCTGCGGCGGCGAGTTCAGCGCCTACGCGA
>DAIPLE010000216.1:0-3842 GCA_036769425.1 Actinomycetota bacterium | reverse complement strand
ATCCACTTCCTCGAGGTGAACGGGGAGCACGAGATCGTGTGCACGGTCAGCCGCCTCGACCTGCTCGCGCCGCGGATCCGCTACAACGTCCACGACGAGGGCGGGCTGGTCGACTTCGGCGCCGCCGCCGCGACCCTGCGGCGGTTCGGCTACGACATCGCGAACCTCGGATCCGCGCCCGAGACGGCGGGCCCACGCGGTCCCCTGCCGTGGGTCCGACCGATCCCCCTTCCATTCCTGTGGGTCCACGGTCGCCGTGACGCGACGATCAGCGTCATGGGCGCGAACATCTACCCCGAGGACATCGAGACGATCGTCTATCGGGACCCCGACCTCGTGCCCAGGCTCCACTCCTTCCTGCTGTCGGTCGTCGACGACGAGACCGGGACGCCACGACCGACGATTGCGCTCGAGCTGACCGACCTTGCCGGTGTCGACGACTCGTGGCGGGCCCGGATGTCGGAACGTCTTCGTGATGGCCTGCGCGACCTCAACATCGACTACCGCTCATCGATCGTCGAGTTCCCGGCGGCGATGCAACCGATCGTCATGACGCACGGCCTCGGCGAGGGTCCGTTCGCGGACGACGGGTCGCGCATCAAGCAGCGCCGCATCGTCCGAGCCTGAACGCCTTGCCAGGGCTTGCGAGCGGGTGCCCGACGTAACATGCGGGGCACCGGCACGTCTCATCCGCGGACCGACCGCATGCCCACGTCGGGCGGTGACCCACGTCGGAGCCGGGAGCGGATTGGACGAACGCCATGACCGGCTCGACGGACCGCCGGGGACGCTCGATCGAGCGGCGGGGCGCAGCGGTCGTGGCCGCGGTGCTCCTCGTCTGCCTGGCGATCGTGGTGGGGGTCGTTGCGACCGGCGGGCGAGGCGGGCCGTCGGCGAGTCCCTCCTCAGCGCCGGCGGTGACGGGCGCCATCCCTTCGCCGGTCCCGGTCGCGACCGGCACCTCCCCGACGGCCGCCCCTGCCGCAAGCTCGGGTCCCACGGTCCCACCCGATTCGGCTTGGAACGCAGTCCAGGTCGCACCGTTCGCCGTGATCGCGGACCTGCGCGCCGACAGCACCGACGCCGCTGGCGTCCAGCTCGACACGACCTTCACGCTCACCAGCCGGTCGGACGCCGACCCCCGCGCGTTGGCGACCCGGCTCCAGACGGATCCACCGATCGCGGTGACGGTCCTCGCCGCTTCCGCCAGCCGGTCAGTCCGGCTGCGACCGACCAGCCCCCTCACCCCAGGACAGGTCTACCGGTTCACGCTCCGCGCCGAGGGCGGCACGGTCGCGGGGTCGTGGGCCTTCCAGGCGCGCGCGCCGCTCCACGTCGTGTCGGTCCTGCCGGGAGACCAGACGACGGGAGTCCCGGTGAGGACCGGGATCGAGGTCACGTTCGACCAGGACACGGCCGCCGACATGGGACCGTTCCTCACGATCTCGCCTGGCGTGGACGGGCGGCTCGAGCGGCACGGCCGAACCCAGGTATTCGTACCGACCGGGCTGCGTGCCGCGACGCTCTACACCGTCACGGTCCGGCATGGCCTGCCCCTGAGTGGGACCGAGATGACCCTCGAGCGGGACGTTTCATTCGCGTTCGAGACGGTGGGGCCGGATCGCCCGGCGGCCGTTCGGTACATGTTCGGCCGCGGCATCATCGAGACGAGCCCGACCGAGATCCCGATCGTCGCCCTGACGGTGGAGACCCCGACGGACG
Source organism: Actinomycetota bacterium (assembly GCA_036769425.1). Classification (GTDB taxonomy): domain Bacteria; phylum Actinomycetota; class Acidimicrobiia; order IMCC26256; family PALSA-555; genus PALSA-555. The sequence goes on along the minus strand of DAIPLE010000216.1, from coordinate 2,120 downwards.
TCGCCTCGATCCAGCCGCCGGCGTCGGTCCAGGTCCGCGTATACCGGTTCCCCTCGCTCGCGGCGACCGTGGCACCGATGCAGCGGTTCCTGGCCGGGCCGGGCTGGGCCAGCTTCACCGACGCGAGCATCCCCACGACCGGGTTGCCACGTGTGATGACCTTCAGCGCGGGGCTCCGCTCGCTGCCAAGCAACGCCGACCACATCATCACGTTCCCGGCCCGGCTGCCGCTCGGCTGGTACCTCGTCGAGGCGGGAACGGACCGGCCCGCCCAGGCCATCCTCCAGGTCACCGAGGTCTCGGCGTGGGTGGCGGTCCTGACCGATCGAACGGTCGCCTGGGTGAACAACACGGCGACGGGCGGGGCGATCCCGGGTGCCACTGTCCGGGTCGCAGGCGGGCCCGGGCTCGGTGAGACGGGCGCCGACGGGATGCTCGACGCACCGACGCCGGCCGACCTGGTCCCCGCGGCGACCGTCCCCGCCGCCGCGTACGTTGCCCAGGCCCCGCCGGCGTCGCCGATCCTGATCGTAACCGCCCCCACGGGCCACGCGCTCCTGGTCCCGTTCGACGTGTATCCGAACGGAAGCCTCTACCGGGGCCAGCTGTGGCTGGGCGGCCCGTCGGCAACGACGGCATGGTGGTCGGTCCTCGCAACCGACCGGTCGGTCTACCGCCGCGACGATCGGATCGCGGCGTGGGGCTACCTGCGGGAGCGGATCGACGGTCACGTGCCCGCCTCGGTCGAGCTGCGCCTGGTCCTGCCCGAGAACACCGACCAGGCCGACCCGCCCACTGTCGTCCGGGCGACCGCCCGTCCCACGTCGAGCGGTGCCTATGCCGTCGAGCTCCCGCTCGTCGGTGTCGCGGTCGGCCCGTACAACCTCCAGGCCGTCGTGGACGGCATGATTGTCTCCACGACGTGGCTCGATGTCGGGATCATCCGCAAGCCCGCCTACCGCCTCACGATGACCACCGACCGGCATGTCGTGATCGCGGGCGACCGCGTGACCGCGACACTGGCCGCCGCCTTCTTCGACGGCCAGCCCGTCCCTGGCACGCCCCTCGCGATTCGGGTAGACACCGACTCGAACACGATCCTCGAGACAGTCCCGACCGACGCCGCCGGGCATGCGACCACCGGCTGGACGGCATCGAACGGGTCGACGACATCGAACGACTGGATGGCGGAGCATCCCCTTTCGGTCGGGCTGTCCGCCGTCCCCGCCAGGCCCGAGGAGGGAGACATCCAGGCCGGCGCGAGCGTGGCGGTCTTCCCGAGCGCGGTCACGCTCACCGCCAAGGGATCGGTCGCGGGACGTACCCTCGTCGTCACGGGGTCGGACCACGAGGTCGACCTCGCCCGTCTCGAGCGCGAGGTGGCGAAGAACCCGGAGCAGGGCGTCTGGGATCTCGACCCGAACGGGCAGCCGGTCGTCGGCGCAACGGTGACGGCTGTGATCACCGAGCTCATCCCGGTCAGCCGCCTGGTCGGCTACGACTACGACCCGACCGCCAAGCTCGTCGTGCCGCGCTACGAGTACGACACCGTGCGGAAGCCGCTTCGGACGCTGACGCTGCGGACCGACGCCGGAGGAGCCTTCAAGGCGTCCCTTGTCGTCCCGGCCCCCGACCACGAGTACGAGGTGGTCCTCCGGACCAAGGATGGGTCCGGACGCGCTGCCCAGCGCACCATCACTGCGGCGCGCGCCGTCACGCCAAAGCCCGACCTGCTGCCGATCTTCGAGAATACGGGCACGGCCGGCGGGCAGGGCCTCGTCTACCGGATCGGCCAGCCGATCCGCCTGACGATGACCGATGGTGTTCGGCCGCTCCCGACGGGCCCCACCGATCGGTACCTGTACATCGTCGCCCAGCAGGGCCTGCGTGCCGCGTCCGTGACAACGACCCCGCAGTTCAGCCGCACCTTCTCCGCCGCGGACGCGCCGGGCATCTTCATCATCGGCGTCCACTTCACGGGCGCGACATACGAGCCGGACGCCGCTGCCGGGGTGACCTTCGACATGCAGGAGCGGCGCCTGACGGTCGAGCTCTCCGGCGATCGGCCGAGCTACCGTCCCGGCGGAACGGTCACCGTGACCGTCCGCACGAAGGACGCG
>DAIPLE010000215.1:0-3853 GCA_036769425.1 Actinomycetota bacterium | reverse complement strand
TCGATGTCGAGTGCTCCGGCGAGCTTCATGACGTATTGGTCGCGGACGAGCTCGTTGGGATGCTCGGCGATGATCGTGGCCGCGGTGGTCGCGGCGCGGGCCCGCCCTTCGATGGTCGCGAGGTCGGCGCCGGCGATGGCCCGGTCGACGCGGAACTGGAGGAAGGGTTCGGCGTGCTCGAGGGAGAGTAGGAGACGGGGCTGGTCGTGTTGCCAGAGGTCTCCGGGGTCGTGGCCGGGCGGGAGGTCGGCGACGCGGAGCTGGATCTCGTACTCCTGTTCCCACCGGTACCAGCGTTCGGCGGCGCCCTGGCCGGCGGCGTCGGCGTCGTAGGCGAGGGTGACGCGCCGGGCGAGGTTCTTGAGGACTTGGAAGTGGTCGTCGGCGAGGGCGGTGCCGCAGGTGGCGACGGCGTTGGGTGCGCCGGCGAGCGCGAAGCCCATGACGTCGGTGTACCCCTCGCAGATGATGACGTCGCCGCGGGCGACGATCTCACCTTTGGCCCAGTTGAGCCCGTAGAGGAGGCGGCTCTTGTGGTAGATCGGCGTCTCGGGCGAGTTCTTGTATTTGGGTTGGTCATCACCGAGGGTGCGGCCACCGAATCCCGCCGGTTCACCGCGGGCGTCGTAGATCGGGAACATGAGCCGGGAGCGGAACTGGTCCTGGAGGCGGTTGGCCCGGTTCACGAACGCGAGCCCGGCCCCTTCGATGTCGTCGCGGGAGAAGCCGCGCTGGTCGAGGTGACGGCTGAGAAGGTCCCAGTCGTCGGGGGCCCAGCCGAGCTGGAAGCGTCGGGCGGCGTCGCCGTCGAAGCCGCGGCCGCGGAGGTATTTGCGGGCGGCGCCTCCGTCGGGGGCTTCGTTGAGGCGACGGTGGTAGAAGTCGATCGCGGCGCCGACGGCTTCGGCGAGTCGGGTTTTGCGGGACCGGTCCTGACCGGTGCGACGGTCGTCGTAGCGGAGCGTGATACCGGCTCGTTGCGCGAGTCGCTCGACCGCTTCGACGAAGTCGAGGTGTTCGACCTCGCGGACGAAGGTGATGGTGTCGCCGGACTTCTGGCAGCCGAAGCAGAAGAACAGGTTCAGGGCCGGGTTGATGGAGAACGACGGGGTCTTCTCCTGATGGAAGGGACAGAGGCCCATCCATCGTTGACCGACGCGTTTGAGCGCGATGTGGTCGCCCGCGACCGCAACGAGGTCGGTGGTCTCGCGGACTCGCGCGACGTCCTCGTCGAGGATGCCCATCGCGGGTCAGGTTACGGCGCGGGTACAGCGCCCCGGGGCGCTCAGATCAGACCCCGCGGGGGAGGTCTTCGGGACGCCACCCGAGGAGCTCGACGCCGAGGCCGAGCGCGTACCGGTCGGTCATGCCGCTGACGTAGCGGACCGCGAGCGCGGTGGCGGCGCTGGAGCCGGGATCGACGTCGGCGCCGTCGGGTTCGGGGAGGCGTCGGGGCGCGTCGGCGAAGCAGTCGACGAGGCCTCGCAGGAGCCGAATGACCCGTTCGGCTTGACGGCGGGCGGCGGGTCGCAGGTAGATGCGCTCGAAGTTGAAGTCCCGGAAGGTGCGAAGCGTCGACGCCGCGGGTTCGGTCATGCCGACGTGGCCGGTCCGGCCGATGGCGTCGAGGACGGCGAGCACGAACGATTCGATCTGGTCGGAGCTGCGGGCACCGACGACGCCGCGGACCTCGTCGGGGAGGTCGTCGGGGGTGAGGATCCTGGCGCGGACCGCGTCTTGGAAGTCGTGACAGACGTACGCGATCCGGTCGGCCCAGGCGACGACTTCGCCTTCGGGAGTGACAGGGGGTGGGCGGCGCCAGGAGTGGTTGCGGATCCCATCGAGGGTCTCGTGGCACAGGTTGAGCGGCGCGAGGGTGACGTCGGCGCCGTAGACGGCGTGGTCGTAGCCGGTGGCGGGCAGGTACGGGGAGAACGCCTCTTCGGACGCGTGACCGGCGGGGCCGTGACCACAATCGTGAGCCAACGCGATGGCCTCGGTCAGGGACAGGCACAGGTCGACGGCGCGGGCGATCCCGGTGGCGACCTGGGCGACTTCGACGGCGTGGGTGAGCCGGGTGCGGAGGTGGTCGTCTTCGGGGGCGATGAACACCTGGCATTTCCCGGCGAGACGGCGCCACGGCCGGGAGTGCTTGACGCGGTCGAGGTCGCGTTCGAAGCAGAGCCGGTAGGGGTCGGGCGCCTCGGGGCGGGTGCGGTGCCCGGCCCCGACCGGTCGGGTCGCGCCGGGGGCGAGCGCGGCGTCGAGGTCGGCTTCGCGTTCCTCGCGGGAGCGGGCGGCCCGGCCGACGTACGCGCGAACGCCGGGATGGGCCTGGGCGACGCCGCCGTCGTGGCCATCGGACCGTTCGCTGGTCCGGATGACGGGTGCGAGCTCCATGGCTCGAGGGTACCGGTCAGGTGTGACGACCCGACTCACCTTCGCGAGGTGGGATGGCGTAGGTAACGGTGGCGTGCGCGACCGGGTCGGGGTCGCGGTCGCTGTACATGAGGACGTCGCCGACGGCGAGGCGGTGTCCGATCTTGAGGAGGCGCGCCTCGGCGACGACGTCGGCGGGAGGCGCGGGGCGGAGGAAGTGGATGTTGAGGTCGACGGTGACGGTCATGGCGACGCGACCGACGACCGAGAGGACCGCGACCCAGACCGCGGTGTCGGCGAGGGTCATGAGGACGGGTCCGCTGACGATCCCGCCGGGACGGAGCCGGTCGGGGGTGACGATGCTGCGGACCCGGGCGTGGCGGTCGGTGACCGCTTCGACGGTGATCGATCCGGTTACGCCGGGCCAGATCTCCTCGAGGAAGTCGGTGATCTCCCGCGCGTTGAGCGCGGGGGTGCTCACGCCGTGGAGCCGGGTCCGGCCGCGGCGAGCGCGGCGTGGGCGGCGGCGAGCCGGGCCAGCGGCACCCGGTACGGGGAGCAGGAGACGTAGTCGAGGCCGACCTCGTGGCAGAAGTCGACCGAGGCGGGATCGCCGCCGTGTTCGCCGCAGATCCCGAGCTTGAGGTCGGGTCGGGTGGTTCGGCCGAGCTCGACGGCCATGCGCACGAGCTTGCCGACGCCGTCGATGTCGAGGGTCTCGAACGGGTTGGCGGGGAGGAGGTTCAGTTCGAGGTAGCGGGGCAGGAACCGTCCTTCGATGTCGTCGCGGGAGAAGCCGAAGGTCATCTGGGTGAGGTCGTTGGTGCCGAACGAGAAGAACTCGGCCTCGTGGGCGATCTCGTCGGCGACGAGCGCGGCGCGGGGAGTCTCGACCATGGTGCCGACGGTGTAGTTGACGCCGCCGGCGCCGTAGGTGGCGCTGGCAATCTCTTCGGCGACTTCGCGGACCCACGAGACGGCGAGGGCGAGCTCGGGACGGTTGACGGCGAGGGGGATCATGACCTCGATGTGGGGGTCGCCGCCGGCGAGCTTGCGGTCCATGGCCGCGTCGAAGAGGGCCCGGACCTGGGTGCGGTACAGGCCAGGTTTGAGGATGCCGAGGCGGACGCCGCGGGTGCCGAGCATCGGGTTGGCTTCGCGCCATTGCTGGGCGGCGTGGAGGAGCCGCCGGCCGTCGTCGTCGAGCTCGCCCCGGGCGTCTTGGACGAGGAGCTCTTCGATGTTGGGAAGGAACTCGTGCAGCGGGGGGTCGAGGAGCCGGACGGTGACGGGCAGGCCGTCCATGGCTTCGAGGATGCCGACGAAGTCGCTGCGTTGGAGCTCTTCGAGCTCGGTGAGGGCGGCGGCCTCTTCGGCTTCGCCGTCGGCGAGGATGTAGCGCTGCACGATGGGGAGTCGGTCGCCGAGGAACATGTGCTCGGTGCGGCAGAGACCGATTCCTTCGGCGCCGAAG
>DAIPLE010000214.1:0-3894 GCA_036769425.1 Actinomycetota bacterium | reverse complement strand
GTCAGCACCACCGACATCTGCAGGATCACCCGCAGCTTGTCGCGGATGGCGTCAGCCGAGAAGGCCTGGAACGACTCCGCGCAGTCACCCGCGATGAGGAGGAACGCTCGGCCGTCCTGGGCCGCGGCGAGCGATTCGGTCAGGGTGCGCGCCTCGCCGGCGAAGACCAGCGGCGGGAGCCCGCGCAGCTCCTGTTCGGCGTGCTCGAGCGCGTCGGAGTCGGGCCAATCGGGTTGCTGCTCCGCGGACCGTCGCCGCCACGAATCAGGCGACCAGTCGTTCGCGAACAGCTCGGCGGTGGACATCGATCTACAGGTAGCCGCGGCCCGGAGCCTCGGGCGAGCCGAACCCCTGGGTGGCTTCCAACGCCCGGCTCCGTCGCATCTCGTCGAGCTGGGACTGGGTCGCGGCCTGCTGGGTGAAGAGGGTGGCCTGGATGCCGTGGAATAGGCCCTCGAGCCATCCGACGAGCTGGGCCTGGGCCAGGCGCAGCTCGGACTCGCTGGGCGCCTCGGACGTGAGAGGTAGCACGACCTCGGAAAGCTCCTTTTGCAGCTCCGGGGACAGCACCCCCTTGAGCTCGGACAGCGACTTCTCGTGGATCTCGCGCATGCGTCGGCGCCCGGCGTCATCGAGCGGTGCGCGGCGCACCTCGTCGAGCATGGTGCGGACCATCGTCGCGATGCGGATCAGCTTCGTCGGGCTCGTGACGTGCTCGCCGTCCTCGACCGGTGCGTCGGGCGGGGGCGTCGAGGCATCCATGACCTCGGGCTGGACCGGTGTGCGCTCAGCGGCACCGTCGGGGTTGGGGTTGGTCACGAGGCACTCCGTGGGTTGTGGCGCCGACCAGGAGACGGTCCCAGGATACGGACCGGGCCGGATCGACCCGCGATCGTTTGGCGGAGCCGACGGGCGGGCGGATGGTCCGCCGGGAGCCTCGGCGGGTTCAGCCCGAGGGCCGGTGTTCGAAGATGCCGCCCCGATCGCCGACTCCGGGGGGCACCCGGCCCGCGGCGTTCTCGGTCCGGGGGCCGGGGACGTCCCGGAAGCCATAGCTGACGGGCTCCCGGCCGGGTTGGCACACCCAGCAGTGCCCGGTCTCGCCGCTGGTGACCGCGTGGACCACCGCCTCGGCGATCTGGGAGGGTGGCATCAACGGGAAGTCCACGGCGGCGAACACCTCGCGCACCTCGTCGTTGAGGATCGCGGTGTTCGTCATCCCAGGGTTGACGCAGTTGGCCGTGATCCCCTTCGCCGCGAGCGTCGGCGCGAGGGAGCGGATGAACCCGACGACCGCGTGCTTGGTCAGGTCATAGACCGGGTCGGGCGGGAACGGGATCAGTCCGGCCAATGACGAGGTGGCGACGATCGCGCCGCCCGCCCCTCGGCTCATCTCGCGGACTGCGGCGCGGGCGCCGAACACGACCCCGTCGACGTTCACACCCATGATGCGCCGATACTCGTCATCGGGAAGCGTCTCGATGTCGGCGTGACCGATCGCGATCCCTGCGTTCAGGAACGCCACGTCCACGCCGCCGAGCTCGGCGACGCAGTGGGCGAAGGCCGCGTCGACCTGCGCCGGGTCGCCGACGTCGGCGACGTGAAAGGTGCCGTGCAGTGATTCCGCGACCTCGCGTCCACCGTCGTCCTGGAGGTCCACCACGCAGACCCGCATGCCTTCGTCGGCGAACCGCTCCGCGGTGGCCCGACCGATCCCCGACGCGCCCCCGGTGACGAGAGCGACCTTTCCGTTCAGATCCATCCCGCGGATGGTACGCGCCCCGTTCGCGACGCGCTCACACGTGAACATTGCCGACTCCCGCTCTTTCCGGGAAGCGGGCGGTGCTGCGCTCGGCTCGGTGGTGCCGCCCGGGACCGCCGTCACGCCAAGGCTGCCGAACGCGCCCCGGTCGAGGATGGGCCGAACGGTCGATCGCCGCGCAACGTGACTCGGTGCATCACCCGGTGGGCGGCTCCGTAGTCGTGCACGCCGTAGTGCATCGTGGCCCGGTTGTCCCAGAACGCCAACGACCCGGGCTCCCAGCGGTATCGGCACATGAACTCCGGCTGGGTCGCGTGCTTGTACAACAGCCGCAGCAGATCGGCCGATTGTGGACCGTCGAACCCCTTGAGGAGCGCGGTGAAGCCGGGATTGACGAACAGCGCCCTTCGGCCGGTCTCGGGATGCTGGCGAACGACCGGATGCTCGACGGGGACCATCTTCCCCACCGCGGCGCCCTCCCATTCCTTCCCGTCCCCGTTCGCGACCGCCGCCGCGTAATCGGCCGCGTAGTGGTAGGCGACGAGCTCGTCACACAGTCGGCGCAGCGGCTCCGCCAACGTCTCGTAGGCGAGTCGCATGTTCGTGTACATCGTGTCGCCGCCCGCCTCGGGCAGCTGCACCGCGTACAGCATCGACGCCATTGGCGGGCGGGCCATGAACGTCACGTCCGTATGCCAGAAGTCGGTGTGACCGTTCGCGCTGTCGACGGGCAGGACCTGGGGATGCCCGACGAGAGCGGGCTCGACCGGATGCGCCGCCGTCACCTCGCCGAACCGGGCCGCGAACGCCTGCTGGCGCTCGGGGTCAGCTCCTGATCAGGGAAGAACAGCACCAGGTGCTCGAGCCAAGCCGCCCGGATCGCCGCGATCAGGTCGTCGTCGAGGTCACGGGAGACGTCGACGCCGCGCACCTCGGCGCCGATTGACCCACTGAACGGACGAACCTCGACACCGGTCGAGATCGGCATACCCACCTCCGGGGCCAGCGCTGCGTCGGGCCTGCGCCGAATGCCAGGCTATTCGGTCCTGCCGCGGTGCTCAGCGAGATGTTGCCGGGTCTTGTCGGAGTCACACCGCGATGACGGGTCGAGGCTAGGTCTCGGCGCGTGGCGGCACGATGGTGACGGTGCCTTGCGCCGCGCCCGCCGCGCGGCCGTCGTTGGTCACATCAATCCGTACGACCGCGGTCCGTTTCGTCTTCGAGACGATCGTGGCTTCCGCGGCGACGACCCCGCTTCTCACCGGAGCGAGGAGGTTGAGCTTGAATTCCGTCGTGGCAGCCCAGGCGCCGCGCTGGATGACGGGATACAGCACCGCGCCGAGGACGTGGTCGACCAGGGCGGCGATCACACCGCCATGGAGGGTCCCGAACGGGTTGAGGAGCTCATCTCGGACCTCGAGCTGACCTGTGAGCTGGCCTGGGCCGACCTGGGTGACTCGCAACCCGAGATAGCCCGGCAGACCGTCGTGGCTCTGTTCACCGGCTCCTCGGATCAGACCATCGAAACTGGGGTCGTAGTCGGGGAACTCTGGTTTGGGCAGTGGCATCGTTCCTCCATCGCGAGTGCCCGACGCGTACGAACTCGAGGATTGTTTGGCGCGGCCCCGCGATTACCTGTCGGTGGTTTAGCACTGCGGCTTCCGAGCGCGGTCACGGCACCCGGTGCCACGGCGATCAGCCTCACGGCCGGCCAGCAGGCGGGCGCGGGGAGCGTCGTGTTCACGTTCACTGCGAGTGGGCTATCCACGTGCCCGGCATCCGCGGTTGTTACAACCCCACGTTTCACGGGCTGACTCACTTCCCCGCCGCTGCGGGTGGCGGCGGCCGCCCGCAGCGGTGTCAGGGTGGCGAGGAGTTCGCGGTCGCAGTCCACAACGGGTATTCGACGATGCAGCAGACCCGCTTGCTCGACCTTCATGGTCGCGACGAGTGGATTGCGTGCACGGAGTTCGAGTGGTTGCGTCGACCCTGACTGGTCGACACTGCGATCGATCGCTTGACCTGCGAGACGGCTCGAGAGAGTCAGTCGCGCCCTCGCCAGTGTCTCTCGCGCCCTCAGCAGCACAAAGGCGCCCTCGGCAGGACTCGAACCTGCGCACACGGCTCCGGAG
>DAIPLE010000213.1:0-3935 GCA_036769425.1 Actinomycetota bacterium | reverse complement strand
TCGTAGGCGCGCGCCGCGGTCATCCGCTCGTAGCGCCCGACGAGCGCCATCCGCATGACCGCCTCGACCGGCATTTTGCGGATCAGCCCGATTGCTTCGATCGCGACGACCTGACCGATCGAGACGTGGGGGTCGAAGAACGTGGCGTCGGACGCCGCGATGACGATGTCGGCGTCGGCCACCCAGTGGAACCCGCCACCGCAGCAGATTCCGTTCACCGCGGTGATGACCGGCTTCGAGACGTGCTGATGCCAGGCGGTGAAGTGCAGGTCGAAGTCTTCGAGGGACTGGCGGTACCGCTCCATCCCGACACCGTCGGTCGCGATCTCGGTCACGTCGACGCCAGTCTGGAAGGCCCGCCCCTCCCCGGTGTGGACGATGACCCGCACCGCGGGGTCATGGTCGAGCTCGATCCAGGCGTCGGCGAACTCGTCGCGCATGGTCGCGTTCATGGCGTTGAGCTGCTCGGGCCGGTTGTTGAGGAGCCAGCCGACGGGTCCGTGCCGCTCGAGGCGCAGATGCTCGTATGTCACGGCGAGCCGGTGCTGGACGCCCAGCGGGGGGCGCGGTGCTCGGCGAAGGCGCGGGGTCCTTCGTCTTGGTCGGGGTGGCCCCAGAGGGACACGAGCTCGCGGGCGCCGGCGCGGCAGGCGTCGGTGAGGCCGGTCTCGAGGGCTCCCCACAAGGCGCGTTTGGTGGCGGCCATGGCCGCGGGGGAGTTGCGGGCGATGGTCTCGGCGAGGGCTTGGGCTTCGTCGCGGAGCCGCTCGGGTGGGTCGACGATCTGGCTGATCATGCCGAGCTCGTAGGCGCGCGCCGCGGTCATCCGCTCGTAGCGCCCGACGAGCGCCATCCGCAGGATCGCTTCCATGGGGGACTGGCGGACCAGCGCCACGCCCTCAGAGGCGACGACCTGACCGACCGAGACGTGGGGGTCCACGAAGGTGGCGTCGGACGCCGCGATGACGATGTCGGCGTCGGCGACGAAGTGGAGCCCCCCACCGGCGCACACCCCGTTGACCGCCGCGATCACCGGCTTCGTCACCCCGAGATGCCACGCGGTGAGCCGCAGCTCAGCGTCGCGGGTCCGGCGGGCGTGGGTGCGCAACGCCCCGGGGTCGTCGCGCAGCTGCACCAGGTCGAGTCCGGTCTGGAACGCCGCGCCGCGCCCGGTGTTGACGATGACGCGGGTCATCGGGTCGTCGTCGAGGTCCCGCCAGGCCCGTTCGAGCTCGTCGAACATCACCGCGTCGAGCGCGTTGCCGGCATCGGGTCGGTTAAAGATCAGCCATCCGACCGGGCCGTCCCGTTCGACGGTCAGACGGGTGTATCCGTCGCTCACGAGCGCGGGACCTCGCGCCACGGGGCGTCGCGCCACGGATCCGGGTCGCGGGGGAGGCCGAGGACCCGCTCCCCGATGATGGTGCGGTTCACCTCGCTCGTCCCGCCCTCGATGGTGTTGGCGCGGCTGCGCAGCATCCCGTGGACCTCGCGGGCGAGGGCCGTCGGGTAGTCCGCCCGCCCGGCGTCTCGGGCTGCGGCGTCGGGACCGAGCAGGTCGGTGGCGAGGACCTGGAGGCGCTGGTTGAGCTCCGCGGAGTGGACCTTCCCGACGCTGCTCTCCGGGCCCGGGGCGCGCCCCGCGGCTCGCCCCGCCCGGGCTCGGGCGTTCGTCCACGCCCGGATCCGCTCCTCAGCGACCACGGTGGCGAGCCGTTGACGGACGACCGGCGCCTCCGCGAGTCCCCGGTGGCGCGCCAGGTCGATGCTGTGGTCGACGCCGGAGCCGCCGATGCGGTCGACGCCGCCCGAGCCGGCGCCGGCGACCATCTGCCGCTCCGACGACAACGTCGCGTTCGCCACCCGCCAGCCGTCACCCACCGCGCCGACGCGCTGGTCACCGGGGACGCGGGCCCGGTCGAGGAACACCTCGTTGAAGTCGATCTCACCCGTGAGGTGACGCAACGGACGGACCTCGACGCCCGGCTGGTGGAGGTCCAACAAGAAGTAGGTGATCCCGCGGCGCTTGGGCACGTCGGGGTCGGTGCGAGCCAGCAGGACCGCGAAATCGGAGTGGTGAGCCCAGGTGGTCCACACCTTCTGGCCGGTCACGACCCACTCGTCGCCGTCGCGTTCGGCCCGTGTGGCCAGCGACGCGAGATCGGAGCCCGCGCCCGGCTCGCTGAACAGCTGGCACCACCGTTCGGTGTTGCGCACGATGGGAGGAAGAAACCGTCGCCGTTGCGCGTCGGTGCCGTGCGCGAACAGTGCCGGTGCGCACAGGTTCAGACCCAACGGGTTCAGGCGGCCGAGGTGATACGGCGCGAGCACCCGATCGATAGCGTGCGCGACGGTGGCGTCGACACCGAGGCCGCCGTACTCGGGCGGCCACGTCGGGACCACAAGTCCAGAGTCGCCGAACTCGGGGTACCACTGCTCGTAGTCGCCGCGGGTGCGCACCCGTCGGATGGCTTCGACACCGCCATCGTGGGCGGCGCGGCGCCATACCACCGGCACGTGGTCCTCGATCCACCCGCGGGTGATCGCCGCGGCGTCGTCCGCGCCGGTGGCAGCGTCGATCGGCACGGTTGCGTTCATCGGCCCCCGAAGTCGGGGCGTCGCCGCTCCGCGAGCGCAGCGAGGCCCTCCCGGAAGTCCGCGGTGCGCGACGCCAGCTCGAGCGCGAACGCCTCGTTGGCGAGGTGCCGGTCGAGGTCGAGGCCACCCCCGGTGTTGACCAGCCAGCGGGTGAGCCCGAGCGCGACGGTCGGCCCGGCGGCGAGCGTCGCCGCGAGCTCATCGACCCGGCCCGCCACGTCGGGTCCGTCAACCGCGGCGTGGATCAACCCCCACGCCTCGGCCTCACTCCCCGACAGTTCCCGGCCGAGCAGGAGGAGCTCCTTGGCGCGAGCGATCCCGACCAGCCGGGGGAGCAGCCACGTGCCGCCACTGTCGGGCGTGAAGCCCCGGGTCGCGAACGGCTCCCACAGCCGGGCGTCGCGCGCCGCGACGCAGAAGTCGGCGGCGAGCGCCAGGTGCAGGCCGATGCCCGCCGCCCACCCCGACACCGCCGCGACCACCGGCACCTGCACCGAGCAGAGGAGCGCGATGAGGCGGTGCGCCCCGGCCGGGAGGCGACGTTGGATGCTCCCAGGACGGGGCCGCTCCGGGGTGGCGGTGCCGCGGGTCGAGAGGTCGAACCCGGCGCAGAAATCGTCGCCCCGGCCGGCGAGGACGACGACCCGGACCGTGTCGTCTTGGTTGGCGCGCTCGAGGTGACCGATGAGCGCCTCGGTCATCGCGTCGTCGAGCGCGTTGCGGCGGGCCGGCCGGTCCAGCGTGAGCCGGAGCGTCCCGGCGTCGAGCACGGCGTCGAGCCCCGGCGTGGAGGCGTAGGTCACGCAGGGCTCCCGGCTGGTTCGCGGTACCGGACCGCGATGGCCTCGAGCGCGGCCTCGAGGTCGGCGGCGCCCCCGGGGGGATCCGGGAGCCGCACCGGCCCGTGGGACCGGCTGGGGAGCAGGACGGTGGCGTGGCCGGGCGTGGTCAGCTCGTGGCGCTGGTTCTCTCCGGACAGCTCGAGGTCGACCGCGGGTCGATCGCCATCAGCGAGGTACTTGCGCACGACGCGGCCGCGCATCCAGTGGGTATCGCCCACGTAGTTGAACCGGCGGAACTCGCAGTCGAGCTTCCAGAGCCAGGCGTCGTCGCCCATCCAGTCGGTGCACAGGTGGATGAACCAGGTCTCGCGCATGCGGCCGTAGTCGAAGGTCGTCGGGTTCCCGGCTCGTCGTGCGAACGCCGGGTCCCAGTGCACCCGTTGCATCACGTCGGGGATGTTCAACTCGTCACGTTGGTAGAAGCGCGGGATGCGCTGCCGGTTCTCGAACGCCAGCCGGTAGGGGCGCACCCCATAGAGCCCCATGCCCACCCCG
>DAIPLE010000212.1:0-3948 GCA_036769425.1 Actinomycetota bacterium | reverse complement strand
CCTCGAACGCGTCGTCGCCCCACGCGTACCAGTCGACCGGATTGTCCGCGTGCTGAGCGAGGTACGGCGACATCGGCTTCCCGGCGGCGGCCAGATCTCGCAACAGCGGCATGCCGCCAGTATGACGACGAGCAGCCGACTGCTCCGCGTATACCCCAAGACCCGTCAACACGTTCCCGACGGTGCGTGTGATGCGCCGGGTCAGGCTCGACCGGTGATGTGGCGCACCGCGTCGTGGATGGTCGCTACCAGGGCGTCGGGAGCGAGGTCGGGCCGTTCCCATTCCCGCCCGTGGTGTAGCCAGGCGGTGCGCAGGCCCGCGGCTCGGCCACCGGCGATGTCGGTGTCGGCCGAGTCGCCGACCATCCATCCGGCGAGCGGGACGCCGCAGCGGGCGGCGGTGAGGTCGAAGATCCTCGGGTCCGGCTTGTCAACGCCGACGTCGGCGGACACGCAGATCCCGTCGACGAGATCGTCGAGGCCGAGGCTGGCGAACTTGGCGTTCTGGGACGTCGGGCCGTTGGTGACGATCCCGATCTTCCAGCCGTCGGCCCGCAGCGCGGTGAGCGAGGTACGAACGTCGGGCTCAGGCTCGAAGTGGCGGGGATAGTCGGCCCGGTACCGCGTCACGAGCTCCTCGACGCTGGCGGTGACCCCGTACCGGTCCCGGAGCGACGCGAACAGCTCGTCGCGGGGCACGTACCCGTCGCCGTCGCCGGCGCAGAGAAACTCGACGGAAGACGCGTCGAGGTCGTGTTCAGCCGCGAAGTGCTCGGCCCACCGGCGGAACGCCGCCTCCCGGTCGGCCAGGGTGTTGTCGAGATCGAACAGGACAAGGCCGGCCACATCCGATTCTGACTCGTCCGGCGTCCGGTAGGGCTGACCGGGCTGGCGCGCTGCTACGACGCCTCGGTGGCGACGCGCTTGGCCCACCGGTAATCGGGCTTGCCGGACGGGGATCGCTCGATGTGGTCGACGATCACCAGCTGGCGTGGCACCTTGTAGCCGGCGACGTGCTGGCGGGCTTCAGTGACGACGTCGTCGAGGGTCACCGGGCGCCCGTCGCGGGGCTCGACGACTGCGACGACCCGCTCGCCCCAACGCTCGTCGGGCACCCCGACGACGACGACGTCGAAGACGTCGGGATGGGCTTTGAGGGCACCTTCGACCTCTTCGGGGTAGACCTTCTCGCCGCCGGAGCTGATCGACACCGATCCTCGGCCGAGCACGGAGATGGTGCCGTCGGCCTCGCGGCGAGCGTCGTCGCCGGGGATCGACCAGCGCACCCCGTCGACGACGGGGAACGTCGCCGCGGTCTTGACCGGGTCGTGGTAGTAGCCGAGCGGGATGTAGCCGCGGCGGGCCAGCTTGCCGACGACCCCGACCGCGGCGGGTTGGAGGTCGTTGGTGAGGACGGTGGTCTGGTCGTCGACCGCGAACCTCGGCACCGACGGTGGCTCCCCGTCGGCGCTGACGATCATCTGGCCTTGACCACCGGCCTCGGAGGACCCGAAGCCGTCGATGACGAGCGTGCCGGGCAGCCGCTTGGTCAGTTCCTGTTTCACCGCCGGCGACAAGATGGCACCCCCCGAGAGCAACAGCGTGAGGCCCGAGACGTCCACCCCGGCGGGGAGCGTGTCGAGGGCCTCGACGAGGGGACGCCCCATCGCGTCGCCGACGATCACGAGGAAGTTGAGGTGTTCGGCGGCGACGAGCTTCCACACGTGCACCGGGTCGAGGTGCCGGTCGGGGGAGATGACGACCGTGCCGCCGGTGTAGAGGGTCAAGAACGCCATCCAGTGGGCAGTGCCGTGCATGAACGGGCACGCCGGGAGCAACCGGGTCGCGCCCTGCGCGGCCCGTTCGGCGATCTCCTCGGGCCGCGAGATCGGGTTGCCGATTCCGCCGCCACCGAAGGCGCCGAAGAAGATGTCCTCCTGGCGCCACATGACGCCCTTGGGCATGCCGGTCGTTCCGCCCGTATAGAGGATGTAGAGGTCGTCGGCGGATCGGGTGGGGAAGTCCCGTCCCGGCGCGGCTTCGGCGAGCGCGGTCTCGTAGTCGAGCGCACCGAGGGCGTCGAGGGCGGCGTCGGAGTCGTCCTGCACCGCGAGGAACACCTGGAGGTTAGGGAGCTCGTCACGGATCGCGGTGAGCTTGGGAGCGAACGCGCGGTGGAAGATCACCGCGGTGGCGTCGCTGTCGTCGAGCAGGTAGCGCAGCTCGGATTCCACGTAGCGGTAGTTCACGTTGATCGGCACCGCCCGCAGCTTGTAGGCGGCGAGCATCCCCTCGAGGTACTCAGTGCCGTTGTAGAGGTAGAGGGCGACGTGATCGCCGGCTCCGACGCCGCGTGCCGCGAGGGCGTGCGCCAGGCGGTTGATGCGCTCGTCGGCCGCGGCGTAGGTCAGGCGCCGGTCGCCGCAGATCAGCGCCTCCCGGTCGGGGACCGCGTCGACGACGGCCTCCCACAGGTCAGCGAGGTTGAAGTCCATGGTCACCGATCGTAGGAGGGTCCCCGACCCCGGCGTCCGTACGGGGTTGGATCCCCGCCTCGCGCTGGGTGCGGGATCAACTCAGGCGGCGAGGTGGCGGGCCAGGTGCGCCGCGTTCAGCGGCTCGCCGGTCGCGGCCTCGACGAGGTGGTCCCATCGCTGCGACGCCCCCGGTCTGAACACCTCGTCGGCGAGGAACCGTCCGGCGTCGCGCCGACCGACGAGGCCACCGGCCCGGTCGGCGAGCGCGGTCTCGAGCTGTGACGCGAACAGCTCCCCGTACAGGTAGTTCTGGTAGTAGACGGGCACGACGGCGAGGTGGATCTTCGAGGCCCAGTCCGGTTCGCGGCGACCCTCCGGGCGACGGACCTGCTGGAAGCGCTCCACGAGGTCCCACCACGCGGTGTCGAGGTCCCCGTCAGGATCGGCGTAGAGGCGACGTTCGAAGTGGGTGACGACGAGCACCCAGCGGGCGAACACCAGCAGCGACGCCCGGCGCGCCGCGGCCAGACCTGCCCGGAGCTCGTCGAGCTCGGTGGCTGGAATTCCGGCGACCGTGCCGAGCCATTCCGGGGACCGGGCCAGCCGCCCGAACAGCATCGCCACCCCTTCGGTGGTGAGCGCGTGCGCCGGGTCGCGCACCAGCCACGGGAGCTGGCGGTCGATGCCTTCGTCGTAGACCGCGTGACCGAACTCGTGGAGCATGGTGTCCATCCACCGTTCGCTCGGCTCGACGTTGGCGAGGACCCGAACGTCACCTTCCCGGTCGATGTCGATGCAGAACGCGTGCTGGTTCTTGGCCTCGCGGGCGTACAGGTCGCTGCGGGCCAGCGCGGGGCGCACGTCGAGGCCGAGCCCGTCGTAGGTGCGGACCGTGAGGGCCTCGAGGTCGGCGTCGGCGAACAACGCATCCAGCCCGATGGTGCCGCACGTCGGGGGTTCTTGGAAGAACGGGTCGTCGAGATGCCACGGCGCCAAGTCACCCGGTGATACGGCGAAGCGCGCCGCGAGGGCCTCGTCGAGCGTCGCTTTCCACGCCCCGAACGGGCCCGTGGTGTGCTGGTCGACCTCGTCGAGTGTGGCGAGCAGGCGCGTCTCGTCCATCTCCCCGACGGCCAGCGCCAGCGCGAAGTGGTCCCGGTAGCCGAGCTCACGGGCCGCGGCGTTGCGCAGCCGCGCCAGCTCCCGCACCGAGTCCCCGACGGCGCCCCCCACCTGTTTCGAGGCCTCCCAGGCCCGCCGCCGCAGGTCGCTGTCGTTGCTGGTGCGAAACACCTCGAGGATCGCGTTGTCGGCGACCCGCTCACCGTCGAGGTCGCCTCGAAACGACGTGAACGTCGCCTCCACCTCGGTCTCGAGCTCGACGATCTGACGCTGCAGGTCGCCGCTGATCTGGTTCGGGATCATCTCGTTGTGGAGCACGTCGAGCTGGCGGGCCACGACCGGGTCGGCG
>DAIPLE010000211.1:0-3971 GCA_036769425.1 Actinomycetota bacterium | reverse complement strand
ACGTGCCGGACCTGGCCGATCCGGCCCTCCGCGACGAGCCGGCGGGCGAGCGCCAGGTAAACAGCGCCCGGGACACGTCCTGCCAAGCACGTCCTCGACTCGCCAGAGAGGCCAGATGGCGTGGGAGCGGATCCTGCGCGCGCGGCGCGGTAGGCGTCAGGCCGTGAAGGGCCAATGCGTGGGCGTGCACGGCGACCCCGAGGGTGGCGTAGGTCTTGAGGGTGTCGACTGACGGGTGGGTGGAACGCGCGTTCTCCCAGGCGATCAGACGCAGGCGCCGCATCCGGTCGGTGAACTCCGCGGCGGGTTCGCCGGTCCGGATCGGAGCGCGGGCGACCGTGAGTTCGTCCAGTGACGCCCAGGTCGGCAACGACCCGAGGCCGGCGGCGTCCCGCGCGTACGCGCGTGCCTCGCCGAAGTCGGGCAGCAGGCGTCGCACCTCCGGCCAGGAAATGTCTGCCTGTCCGGCGCGCAACGCCAGGTGATCCGCCCCTGACATCAAGGTCGCCGCGAGGTCTCCGACTTGCGCGAGGCCGGCCTGCCGGGCGCCCGGGTCGCGCAGCACCGCGTCCAGGTCCGGTGTGCGCGGAAGACCGGCCGGGTCGGAGTGCGTGGCAATGAGTTCACTGGCCGCACGCACGCACCGGGCCGCCGTCGCCCACGGCTAGGGGCTGACTGTTGCGCCGACCCAGGCCCATGGTGAGGTGGGTCCGACCACTTCGTTCAGCAGTTCCCCCATTCGCACAGCGGCGCGTTCGCGCGGGTCGGGCGCCCCGGACGCGATGATTCCTCGCACCCGTCGCGTCTCAAGGAGCACCCAGGTGTGTTCCTTGAGCGCGCGCAGGACGTCGCGGAAGTCGTCGATCGCAGTCTCGGCGAACTCGCGGCGCTCCAGCGGCAGGTTCTGCACCCACACGACCCCGTGCTGGATCCCTATCGCCGCGCGCAGCATCAGGTCCCCGTAGGTCGCCGGCGCGGTCACCACACGCCCCCCCGTCGCCTTCGCCCGCGCCGACGACAACAAGGTCATGACCCGTGCGACGCACAGCACCGCGGACGCGGCGACGTCAGGCTGGGTCACCAACTTGATTGCGAGGAACTCGGCCGCGGCCAGCAGGTCGTCAACAACCACAACCGCGGCGGCGCGATCGGCTAGGGCCACGGACCCGAGGTCCACAGCCACCCCAATCGCCACGACGTCGGGCCCCAGTAACTCCAGCTCGGTCAGCGCGTACGACACGTCCAGCGCCGCGTAGCTCAGACCCAGGTCCTTGTCCGCTCCGGGCACCGCCGACAGGTTCACCGCCGCCTGCCCCGCGGCATACACGAGGGTCCACACCCCGTCCCAGCCGCTCGCCTCGGCGGTGAGCACCGCCGCCGGCCTCGTCCACGTCGTCGTCATGACCACTCCCCTCGCCTGCCCCGGTCGAGACCCTCCCGCCGGCCCAGCTCCCACGATGAGCAACGTCGTCGACCACGAACACCGGGCAAACCCGAACGTGTGGACAACTTCGCCTCTACCCGCAGGTGTGCACGACAAGGGCAGAAGACCGGGTTGAGCGACCCACAGATCGACACCGGTCTCGACCAGGCGAAGAACGAAGACGAGGGGCGGACTCTTCTGGCTCTTCGGGTTTCGGTCACCGGCTCGCCCTGGCAACGTCGGCCAATCTGGGTGCCCGAGCGCCCCTCACGCTCTTGGTCGGCTCGACGGGAGGCGTCACACGCCATTCGACCATCGGGCAAGGACCTATCGAATCTGGGAGGTTCTTGGCGATCCCGACCTCCCGGCAAGCCGCCACGGTCCCGATGCCGGTGTCCAGCAACCGCCCGTACTCGCTCTCGATGTGTCGGTCGACGACGGCGTCGCCGCAGTCAACGCCTCGGTGTGTCAGCGCGCGTCGACCCCGGCCGCGACAGGCTCGAGGCCGGTCAGTTCGTGGACGCCGTCGTCGCGCGTCGTGACATCGGGGACCACGCGCACCCCGCCGTTGGGGACCCGCACGACGGCGTCGATGACGACCGACCCCTCGGTCGGACCCTCAAGAATGAGGAGGTCGGAGACTGCACCGGCCCGCGGGTCCGGCATGGCCGCGAAGCGCCGCTGCGCCCGGAGGTACGCGGGGACGAGCACGACCAGTGCGCCGAACCAGGCGAGCGGGTTGCCCCACACGACACCGCTGAAGCCGTACGCAGCGCCGAGGACGACCGCGGCACCGACGCGCATGACGAGCTCGATGGCGCCGGTGAGCGTCGGGACGAACGTGTACCCGAGCCCTTGCAGGGCCCCGCGGAGCACGAAGAGGACGCCGAGGACGACGTAGCAGGCGCCGTTGACGTGGAGGAGGTATGACGCCATCGAGACGACCCGCTCCTCCCCTGGCCCGACGAACAGCGTGATGATCGGGCTTCCGGCCGTGATCAGCACGGCGCCGAGCAGCATCGCGCCGGCGACGGACATTCCCGCGGCCTGGATCACGCCGAGCCGGATGCGGTCGGGTCGCCCGGCGCCGTGGTTCTGCGCGACGAACGTCGACACGGCAAGGCCGAGCGATGCGAGCAGTGCGACGGCGAGCTTGTCGACTCGCGTGGCGGTCGTGTAAGCGGCGACGGCGTCGGCACCGAGGCTGTTGAGCCGCACCTGCACGGCGAGCGCACCGATCGCGATGATCGACGCCTGGAACCCCATGGGGAGGCCGAGCCGCAGGTGGCGGGCGAGGTCGCCGCGGGTGACCCGCCAGTCGTCGCGGTGCAGGTGGAGCACACGGACGCTGCGCCGCACGTACGCCAGACACAGGGCGACGGACGTGGCCTGCGAGACGACCGTCGCGAGCGCCGCACCACCGACCCCGAGGCCGAGGCCCGCGACAAACTCGACGACGAGCCCGATGTTGAGAACGCAGCTGAGGGTGAGGAACACCAGCGGGGTGCGGGAGTCCCCGATGGCCCGGATGATCGCCGCAAGGTAGTTGAAGGACATCACCGTGCTCGCGCCGAGGAAGCTGACGACCGCGAACGTCGTCGCTTGCGGCACGAGCTCCTCCGGGGTCCGCAGCAGGCGGAGGGCCGGGGCGGCGAGCAGGGGTGCGAGCGCCGTCAGGAGGACGCTCGTCGCCGCGGTGAGCACCGTGCCGGTCGCCACGGAGCGGCGCACCGCTGCACCGTCGCCCGCGCCGTACGCCTGCGCCGTCGGGATCGCGAACCCGGACGTCATGCCCCAGGCGAAGCCGAGGAGGAGGAACAGGAGGCTCCCCGTCGCGCCGACCGCGGCGAGGGCGTCGACGCCGAGCACCCGCCCGACGACGATCGCGTCGACCACCTGGTAGAGCTGCTGGACGACGTTGCCCACGAGGAGCGGCACTGCGAACGAGAGGATGACGCGCCACGGACGTCCGGCGGTCAGAACCTTGGGCATGGAGGTGCGGGTCCTCGGGGGGAGAAGGGCAAGTGGCGGCGTGGGGCTCGGAGAGAAGGGTCCCGCGCCCATGAATCATATCGTTACGACCCGCCCTGGCCTAACCTCGCGCTTTCACAGCCGAGTGGTGTGAGGTCGTGTCGGTGAACTGAAAAGTGCTCCTGACCTGGGAGAATACGGTCTGTCGAGGACCAATTCGTACCAGTTCGAGGAGCACCTTCCGAGTGACGAACACTAGCGGTCCGTATCCGCGCTTGAAGGTCGACACGACCGCGTCGTCACACTCGCCCTCGGCGGGGACTGCCTGGCGGACATCGCCCTGCTGCGTTCCGAGCCGGGGGTCTACGGACTGGTGGCCTCCGATGCGACGGTCTCGCGGACCATCGACGCCCTCGCGAAGGACGCCCCCGCTGCTCTGAAGGCCATCGACGCCGCCCGCGCCGCGGCCCGAAGCCGCGCATGGGGACTGGCCGGAACCGATTCCCCCGACTACGGCACCAACGCGAAGAATCCGCTGATCGTGGATCTGGACGCAACTCTGGTCGCTTCCCACTCC
>DAIPLE010000053.1:0-12230 GCA_036769425.1 Actinomycetota bacterium | reverse complement strand
ACTTCGTCGCAACCGCCGTGACCCGGTAGCGGTGAGCCGGGCGGTCGGATCAGACGGATCGAGGCGGTCAGCCACGGTGGCCCGGCTTGGCACGGTTGGGAAGGTTGTTCGGAGCCCTGAACGGACGGTCGACGCACCCAAACCAGACGGTCAGCTCCAGCCGTCGACGCATCAGCGCCAATAGGTGCCGGCCAGCATCGCCTCGACGGTCGCACGATGCGAGATGAGGTCGTTGAGGTCGTCGGGCATGGTCGCCTCACCGAAATGGATGGCGCGACGCTGGATGCGACTCATGATGATGCCGTGCCGTAACGCGGCATACAGCATGTAGAAGCCCAGGTCTCGCGGGGCATGGCCGGTGAGGGACTCGTAGGTGGTGGCGACATCGTCGGGCCGAAGGAACCCGGGCATGCCGGGGAGGCTGAACTGGGCGGCGACGTCTTCGAAGAAATGGTGCATGAAGACGAGCCATCCGAGGTCGAGCTCGCGAGGTCCGAGACCGGCCATCTCCCAGTCGAGGACGGCGACGGGCTCGAAGTCTCGGTACATGATGTTGCCGATGCGCGAATCGCCCCAGCTGAACGCGGTCGGACCCTCGGCGGCAGGCCAGTGGTCCTCGAGCCAGGCGAAGCATTCCTCGAGGAGAGGGATCCGCAGGCCGTCTGCCACCCACGTGTAGTAGGCGCGCTGGTCGGCGATGTGGGCGGTGAGCGCCGAGCCGGGTTCGAGGCGCAGGAACGAGAAGTGGGTCGTCGCGTCGATGTTGTGAAGCGCGGCGAGGATCGCGACGGTGGCGTCTTGAAGCCGACGTTGATCGGTGGGGTCGGCCTCGCTGAGCCAGCTACCGAAGTTGTAGGGCAGCAGGTCGGGGGGGACGAGACCGTCGACGCGGTCCATGACAAAGAACGGCGAACCCAGAGGACGAGGGTCGGGCTCAGACCAACGGACCCGGGGGACGGGCACGGAGGTGTGGGTGGCGACGAGCCGCATGACCTTCGCCTGGCGGTCGAGGTCGTAGACAGGGAAGACCGGCACCGCGGTTGCCGGTGGGGCGAGCCGAACGACGAGGCGGTCGGTGCTCGGCTGCTCGTCGTGGTCCGACTCGACGTCGACGAGGACCGTCTCGCTCGAAAGCCCGTTCGACGCGGGGATCTCGAAGCCGGTGATCCGGGGCGATGCGCCGGCCGGAAATTGGAGCGCCAGCCAGGCCTGCAGTTGGGTGCGCACCGTTTCGTGATCACGGGTCGAGGTCTGAGGGCGTCCGAGCGTCTCGGGTCCGTCATCGCCAGGTTCGATCATGGCCCTCGTGTCTACCAGTCGAGTCGAGGGGACGGTTTCAGCCCCGCGGTGGTGGGGCGGCCGGCTTCCCGCGGCGCCCCACCACACATGGTGGCTCCTCTACGCTGGTTGCCGTGGACCTCGACTATTTGGCTTTCGATGCGGACAACCACTACTACGAGGCGCTCGACGCCTTCACCCGTCACCTCGATCCCCGCCTCGGGCCGAGGTGCGTCCAGTGGGCGGAAGTCAACGGGCGGCACTATCACGTCGTCGGAGGCCGGGTCAGCCACGCCGTAGTCAACCCGACGTTCGACCCGGTGGCGAAGGCCGGTGCGCTCCACGACTACTTCCGTGGGAACCCCGAAGGGAAGTCGCCCCTCGAGTTTCTTCGAGCCCGGGAGCCGATCCGCGCCGACTACCGAGACCGCGACGCTCGCCTGGCCACCCTCGACGAGTTCGGCTTGGAATCCATCTGGCTGTTCCCGACGCTCGGGATCCTCTACGAAGAGCTGCTGAAAGACGACCCCGAAGCGGTGACGTTGACGTTTACGGCGTTCAACCGGTGGCTCGACGAGGACTGGGGCGTGAACTACCAGGATCGGATCTACGCCGCCCCGTACCTCTCGCTCTGCGATGTCGACTGGGCGGTCCGCGAGCTCGACTGGGCGCTCGAACGAGACGCGCGCGTGATCGTGATGCGCCCGGCGGCGCCGACCACGAAGGTCGGGCAGCTGCCACCGACGCATCCGACGTTCGACCCGTTCTGGGCGAGGGCCAACGAGGCGGGCATCACCGTCGTGATCCACGCCGGTGACAGCGGCTACTCCTCACAGGGCTACGCCAACGACGGGTTCGCGGCGACGTTCGAGGGGGCCGGCCGTCCGTCGATCAGGATGTTGGCCATCGAGCGGGCGGCGTACGACTTTCTCCTCACGCTGGTGTTTGACCAGCTGTTCGACCGGTTCCCGAACCTGCGAGTCGCTTCGGTCGAGAATGGTTCGGAGTTCCTGCCCGACCTGTTCCACAAGCTCGGGTCCGCGCAACGCAAGATGCCCGGTTACTTCCGGGAGGACCCGGCGGACCAGTTCCGACGTCACGTGTGGATCAACCCCTTCTGGGAGGACGACCCGTACCAGATCATCGACCTGATGGGATCGGATCGGGTCATCTTCGGGTCGGACTGGCCCCACATCGAGGGGATCCCACGCCCGTTGGACTATGTGAACGAGCTCAAGGAGCTCGAAGACGCTGACCAGCGGCGGGTGTTGCGTGACAACGCGGTTGAGCTCACCGGGAGGCGGCCTGCGTGAGCGGCGCTCAGGTCGACTCCAGCTCGCGGGAGCAGGAGTGGGCCGACCTCCGGCACCGGTATCTGCGCCCCAAGGGTGAACGGCCGGCGACGACCGCACGCGGCGTCCACCACGTTGCGCTCCTGAGCCAGGACGTCGAACGGACGATTCGCTTCTACCAGGATCTGCTCGGCTTCCCGCTGACCGATCTCTTCGAGAACCGTGACTACCCGGGCTCGACCCACTTCTTCTTCGACATTGGGAACGGCAACGCGCTGGCCTTCTTCGACTTCCCGAGCCTGGATCTCGGTGGCTACGCCGAGGTGCTCGGCGGACTGCATCACCTCGCTATCTCGGTCCCACCGGACCGGTGGGCAGAGCTGCGTGGACGACTCGACGCCGCCGGTGTCGACATCGAGCGCATCGACTCGTCGCTGTACTTCCGTGACCCCGATGGGGCGCGAGTGGAGCTGATCAGCGACCCGCTCGGCGACTTGTACGGCAACCCGGTCCTGTGACGCGCACGCCGAGCGGCGTCGACCGATCAGGGGACTAGGGTCGCAGGCCGTGGCGCCGGACCTGAGTGTCGAGCGGATCCTGGTGATCACGGCGCATCCCGACGACGTCGACTTCGGCGTGGCGGGCAGCGTGGCGACGTGGACCGACGCGGGGATCCAGGTCACGTACTGCCTGGTGACCGACGGGGAAGCGGGAGGCTCGGATCGCAGCCTGTCGCGAACCGAGATGGCCGAGCTCCGACGGGCCGAGCAGACCACAGCGGCCAAGGTCGTCGGCGTCGAAGACCTGGTGTTTCTCGGTCATCCCGACGGTCGGCTGGAGCCGACGCTGGACCTGCGCCGCGACCTCAGCCGGGTGATCCGCCAGGTTCGCCCGCAGCGGGTGGTCACCCAGTCCCCGGATCGGAACTACGAGCGGATCTACGCAAGCCATCCCGATCACCTCGCGGCGGGTGAAGCTGCCCTGTGCGCGGTGTACCCCGACGCCCGCAACCCGTTCGCGCACCCCGAGCTGCTCGAGGACGAAGGCCTGGAGCCGTGGTCGGTCGGCGAGACTTGGCTCATGGCGGCAGGAACGCCGAACCGTTTCGTGGACGTCACCGACACCTTCGACCGCAAGATCGACGCGCTGCGCAGCCACGCCAGCCAGCACAGCGACTGGGATCCGATCGCCGAGATGATTCGGGGCTGGCTAACGGCGACCGCGAAACTGGCGGCGTTCCCCGACGGGAGACTGGCCGAGGGGTTCTACGGGCTCGAGACGGGCTGAGCCTCGCGGCGTTAGGTGATGACGCTGCGGATGACCTCGCCGGACTGCATGGCCTTGAACGCGTCGTTGATGTCGTCGAGCTTCATCCGACGAGAGACCATCTCACCTAGGTCGAGGCGCCCTTGCTCGACGAGACCGATGAGACGCGGGAAGTCGCGGTTGACCTGCGCGGAGCCGTACACGGTTCCGAGGACCCGCTTTTCTTGGAGCACCAGCGGCATGCTCGGAAGCTCGATGGTCTGATCGAAGCGGGGCACGCCGACGACGACGCAGGCTCCGCCCGGGCGGGTCATGTCGAATGCCTGCTGCACCGTCACCGGGTTGCCGATCACCTCGAACGCGTAGTCGGCGCCGCGCCCGCCGGTCAGCTCTTGGACCTGGGCGGTCGCGTTCCCGGCGCTGGGGTCGATGGCGTCGGTCGCGCCGAGATGCAGGGCTGTCTTGCGCTTCAGCTCGACCGGGTCGATCGCGATGATGCGCGCCGCGCCGGCGATCTTGGCCCCCTGGATGACGGCCTGGCCGACCCCGCCGCACCCGACGACGGCGACCGTCGAGCCCGGCACGACCCGTGCGGTGTTGAGGGCGGCGCCAACACCGGTGGTCACGCCGCAGCCGATGAGAGCAAGCTGCTCATCGGGAAGGTCGGTGTCGACCTTGACGAGCGAGATCTCATCGCAGGTCATGACATCGGCGAATGTACCGAGACCGGTCATCGCCGGGAGCGATGTGCCGTCCTTGCGGGTGGCGCGGGGTGTTCCCATCACCGCGTAGGTCTGCTCGCAGAGGTTGGACTGGTGGTTGCGGCAGTACCAGCAGACGCCGCAGGCCGGGATGAACGAGCCGATGACCCGGTCGCCGGGCTTGACCCGCGAGACCTCGGCACCGACGTCCTCGACGATGCCGGTCCCTTCATGACCGAGGATCGCCGGCGGCGGCATCGGCAGGGTCCCGTTGATGACCGAGAGATCGGAGTGGCAGACGCCGCTGGCGGTGATACGGACGACGACGTCGCGGGGACCGGGATCGGCGGCCGTGACGTCCTCGACGACCAGGTCGCCGTCTTGCTCCACGAAGATGGCAGCACGCATGCGGGGGTCTCCCCTCTAAGTGGCCCGAGCGGTCGCGGCGAACGTATCAGGGTGCGGCCAGGGGTGCAGCGGGAGGCCGGGTGTCGGGAGGCCCTCCCAGGCGACCACGTGCCCGGGTAGGCCGTCGGTGGCGAAGAGGGTGCGACGGTCGCGGCCGCCGAAGCAGCAGTTGGTGGTGACGCCGCGGCCGGGGATGGCGAGGAACTCGACCTCGCTCCCGTCGGGTTCGAAGACGCGCACACCATGCTTGGTGGTGTTCGCGACATAGAGACGGCCTTCGGTGTCGACGCAGAGCCCGTCGCCGGCGCCGGCGCCGATCGTCTCCACGATCCAGTGGCGACCTCCATCAGGTTCGAGGCGGACCATCCCTCGGGCTTCGACGACGACCGGGGTGCCGTCCGGTTCGAGGGCGATGCCGTTGCAATACATGAATCCCGCGGCCTCGACGCGGCTGGTCCCGTCGGACTGCATGGTGTGGACCCGCCCGGCTGGTTCACCGGACGGAGGGAACGGCGGCGGGTCGGTGAACCACAGCGTGCCGTCGGAGGTGACGACGAGGTCATTCGGCGCCCGGTAGGCCAAATCGGTCATGTACGCGACGTGACCGTCGGCGCTGACTCGCTGGATGCCGGGCGTGACCGGACGGTAGGGCGGTGGGTCCTCGGGATACAGGTTGGTGCTCGCGAAGTCGATGCCACCGTTCTGGGTGACGAGGAAACCGCCGTCGGCGCAGGCCGCGGCGGCGTTGGCGCCACCACCGACGACCGCGACCCGTTCGACGCGCCCGTCGGCCAGATGAATCCGTTCCAGCGTGCCGTCGGCGACAGAGGTGCAGACCAGCGCGTCGTCACCGTCGCTCGTCCCGGCGCACCAGACCGGGCCCTCCGGGAAGCGGATCCCGGTGGCGACGACCTCGGGTGTCACGCCCCGTAGCCGGGGCGGCCCGCGGCCTCCCATTCCTGGTAGAAGTCGAAGAACGCTTGACCGAACGGGTCCTCACCCCGGATGGGCATCGAGCCGCGCCGAATAGTCCAATCGTTCGGGGCGAGCGTCATCGCCGCGGTGAGGTGGCGTTCACCGGCTTCGCGGTCACCAGCGCGGAGGAGGTGGACCGCCAGCCGGCGTTCGGCCCGGGCCAGCTGAACCTCGGGTTCGGGCGGGATCTGACGGCCGCGGATCTCGTCGTCGGTGAGTGGTGCGACGCCGTCGAGGACCCAGCTCCGCAGCGCGGCGTGGTGGACCGACGAGTCGATCTGGGTGAAGTCACGGAACTTGTCGTCGGCGGGAGCGATCGACGGGGGCCGCACGACCCGGTCGTGCTCGTCGATCCAGACCGTCGTCGGGATGTTCACGATTCCGTACCGTTCCGCGACCACGTGGTCACGGTCGACGACCACCGGATACGTGAGCGGGACCGGCGGTTCGTCACGAGCCCACTGCTTCACGGCGTCGAGGTCCTCGTCGAGGGCGACGGCGATCGGCACCAAGCCGTGCGGGCCGAGCTCCTCGTACAGCTCCTGCCACACGGGCAGGTCCCAGCGACAGCCTCACCAGGAGGCCCAGGCGATCAGCAGCCGCTTGCGGCCTGCGAAGTCGGCGAGCGCGACCGGGTTGTCATCGAGGTCGGGGAGCGTGAAGGGGGGCGCGGTCAGGGAAGCGAGCTGGGCACCGACCCCGTCCGATCCTTCGGCGAGTACCGCGAGTGCTGCCCCCGGTTCGAGCGCGAGCGGCCGGCCGAGCGCAACCGCGAAGGCGCGCAGGTCGATGTGGTGGTCACGAACGAGCGCGCCGCGGTCGCGGACGGGGACGCAGATGTCGTCGCGGCAGAGCCCTTCGGGCTTGAGGGTCCAGCCGGTGGCGCGGGCGAGGTCGTCAGCCTCGACGAGGAGCGTGTCGTCGTCTTGGGTCGCGTGCACGACGGTGGCGCAGTTGTCGTCGACGATGGTCGCGGTGGTGTCGCTCATGGGACCAACCTACTGGCGTCGTAGGCTCGCCGCATGGGTCTCCTCGACAGCAAGACCGCGATCGTCACCGGTGGTGGCGGGGGAATTGGGCGCGGCATCGCCGAGCGGTTCGCGTCGGAGGGCGCGGCGGTCGTGGTAGCCGAGCTCGACGCGGGACGGGCGGAGGAGACCGTGGCGTCGATTCGGGCGTCGGGAGCGACCGCGATCAGCGTCGTCGCGGACGTGCGCGAGGAACACGACGTGGAGCGCGTGCTCCACGCGGCGCTGGACGAGCGCGGTCGGGTCGATGTGCTGGTCAACAATGTTGGGCACTACGGCGGTGCGCGGAAGGCGTTTCACCGCTCCACTCCGCAGGATTGGCTCGATCTGTACCGGGTGAACCTCGAGCATGTGCTGCTGTGCAGCCGGGCTGTCCTCGGACCCATGGTCGAGCAGGGAAGCGGAGCGATCGTCAACGTCTCGACCATTGAAGCCTTTCGGGGGATACCGACCCGTGCGGTGTACGCGGCGTTCAAGGCCGGGATCACTGGCCTGACCAAGAGCTTGGCGCTCGAATACGCGACCCACGGGATCCGGGTCAACGCGATGGCGCCGGACGTGACCGAGACGCTGCAGGTCCCCTACTCCCAGTGGGTCCCACCCGAAGACGAACATCTGATCCCGGTGTGGGTTCCGGTCGGCCGGTTCGGGACCCCATCAGACGTCGCGGGGGTCGCCCTGTTCCTCGCCTCCGACCTGGCGTCGTTCGTCACCGGCACTACGGTTCACGTTGACGGCGGAACGTTCGCGGCCGGGGGCTGGTTCCGTACCGAAGAGGGCGGCTGGACGAACCGACCCCGCCACCCGTGATCGTCGGCACGGACGTTCGTCGAAGTCGGTCGCCGGGATCAGTCGCGTGACGGGAGATCGACTCATCAACGAAGCGACCCGCTGGGGGCTGTCACGTCGCCCGGCGTCCGACGTCGTCGCCGACGTGCTGAACCGCGCACCCGCTGCGGTTAGCGCGGCACGCCACGAGACCGATGGTGTGCCCGCCAAGCTCGTCACGCTGGTCAAGACGCAACTGAAACAGCTGCGTAGCGCACTAAGTCCGATCTGAGTGTCGGCGTCGAACCGGTAGCGTGCCGCTGTGAGTGGTCTCAGACGTCCCACATTCGCGCGCGTCTTGCTGGTCCGCCACGGTGAGTCGACGTGGAATGCAGAGGGGCGATGGCAGGGTCACGCTGACCCTCCACTCTCCACCGCCGGAGCCGCGCAGGCGCGCGCCGCGGCCCCTGCACTCACCGGCATCGACGCGGTGTGGTGTTCGGACCTCATCCGAGCGCGCCAAACCGCCGAGCTGTGCGCACCGGCTGGCTCCGTGGCGCACGCGGATCCCCTCCTGCGCGAGCGCGACGTCGGCGAGTGGACCGGCTTGACCCGCGACGCGATCGAGGGCCGCTATCCGGGGTGGCTCGCCAGCGGTCGACGCCCCGACGGCTGGGAGGACGACGGGGCCTTCGCCCGACGGGCCTGGCAGGCGCTGCGCGGGGTGGCCGCAGCACTCGAACCGGGGGCCCACGCGGTCGTCGTGTCGCACGGCGGGCTGATCCGCGCCGTGGAGGCCGGTCTCGGCGCCCCGAACCGCCCGGTGCCGAACCTCGGGGGCGTCTGGCTGCACCGCGCGAAGGGGACGTTCAACCTCGGGGAGCAGGTGGCGCTCGCTGGCCGAGACGGACACGACGCCTCGGCCTCGGAACCGGCCGGGGCGGCACCCGAGTAGCGCCGCCCCGGGGTGCGGCGGTGAGACCGCACGGGGATGTCACGTTCGGCCAGTAAAGTGGTCGGTCCCCCATTGTCGTTTGAACGTGAGCCGGCGTCCCGTTGACCACTCCGCACCCAGAGCTCGCTGTCGAACAGCGACACGTCGATGAGGCCTACGGCCGCCTCGACGCCATGCGCGAGGCCGCCCGCCGCGTCGTCGACGGCTACGCGGAGGTCGGTGCCGGAGGCACCCACCAGGCTCGCCTGGAGCGGGATGCCGCCGCCGACCTGACCCGTCGCCGCCTCGCGGCCCTCGACATCGGCTCGACCCCATTGTGCTTCGGGCGTCTCGACCTCGAAGCTGAGTGCCGCTCCGAGGACGGAGGCGACGCCGGCCGGGTCTTCTATGTCGGTCGGATCGCCGTCACCGACGATGACCAGGCGCCGCTGATCGTCGACTGGCGGGCACCGGTGTCGGAGCCCTTCTACCGGGCCACGGCCGTGGAGCCGATGGACGTCATCCGGCGCCGGCACTTCCTGACCCGACCCGGCGATGGGCGCGAGCTCATCGGCATCGACGACGAGGTGTTCGACCAGTCCGCGGTGTCGGCGTCGGGTTTCACGGTCGTCGGCGAAGGGGCGCTCTTCGCGGCGCTCGACCGGGAGCGCACCGGACGTATGGGCGACATCGTCGCCACGATCCAGTCCGAACAAGACGAGGCGATTCGTGCGTCCCTGTCGGGGATCCTGGTCGTCGCCGGCGGCCCCGGCACCGGGAAGACCGCGGTGGCGTTGCACCGCGCGGCGTACCTCCTCTACACCTACCGGCGCCGTCTCGGCTCTCAGGGGGTGCTGGTCGTGGGGCCGAACAGCATCTTCCTGCGGTATATCGACCAGGTGTTGCCGTCGCTCGGTGAGGACGACGTGCAGCTGTCGACGATGAGTGGACTCAAGCCCACCTATCGGGCGCTCGCTGAGGACACGCCCAAGGCCGCCCGGATCAAGGGTGACCGGCGCCTGGCTCGAGTCATCAGGCGGGCCCTGCAGGACCGGGAGCATCCGCTGCCGCACGACGTGGTCCTGATGGTCGACGGCAACCTGCTGCGCCTCAGCCGGTCGGCGTCGGAACGGATCGTGGGGCGAGCCCGCCGGCGTCGGGGTCCGCACAACGCCAAGCGGCCCGGTGTGGTGCGAGCGGTCGTGGACCAGTTGCGAGGTCAGTACCGGCAGGCCTTGGGCGCGACGGCGCCCGACGATCCCGACTGGGACCGTGAGCTCGACGCCCGCTTGCGTCGCCTCCCCGAAGTGCGAGCCGCGCTCGAGCGGATGTGGCCGGTGCTGTCGGGCGGGGAGCTGATCCACGACCTGTTCTCGTTCCCCGGTCTGATTCGTTCGGCTGCCAGCGGTGTGTTGAGCAGCGACGAGCAGATGCTGCTGGGACGCGACCGTTCGGCGCGTGCGCGGGACGTGCCGTGGACGCCAGCTGACCTGGCGTTGATCGACGAGGCCGACGCGCTGCTCGGCCCCCCGGAGGCGGCACGCCCGCGCCGACGCCGAGGCCGATCGCGGGGCGACGACACGGCGTCGCGGGTCGTGGCCGAGCTCGGGGTGGGCGGCTTCGTCACACCTTCCGAGGTGGCCCGGCGCTACCACGGCGACACGCCGTCCGGCGACGAGCCCGACGAGCCGCGGACGTTCGGGCACATCCTCGTCGACGAGGCCCAGGACGTCTCGGCCATGCAGTGGCGGATGCTGTCGCGTCGATGCCCGACAGGTTCGATGACGCTCGTCGGTGACTTCGGGCAGGCCAGCCGGCCGGCGGCGTTGCGCGACTGGGAAGAAGTCCTCGCGGTCCTGCCGGATCGGGGTGACACCAGGGTGGTCACCCTGAGCGTGAACTACCGAACCCCGGCCGAGATCATGCAGGTCGCCCACCGGGTTCTCGCCGCGGCCGCACCCCAGGTTGAGCCGACCGAGGCCGTGCGCCGCACCGGTGAGGAGCCGCGGTTCATCACCGTCGACCGATCGGACCTCGTCGCCGCGGTGGGACGCCAGTCCCGTGACGCCACCTCGGTGGGAGGGACGGTCGCGGTAATCGCACCGTCAGCGTTGCACCGCGAGCTGGTTGCGGACCTCGTCGACGTCGGCGCCCGCGCCGGTACCGCCGACGCTCTCGACGCGCGCGTCGCGATCCTCGCGGCGACCGACGCCAAAGGCCTGGAGTTCGACCACGTGATCGTGGTGGAGCCATCGCGGCTGGTCAGTCCGGACGCGGCGGGGATGCGCCTGCTCTACATGGCGTTGACCCGCGCGACACGCCAGCTGGTGATCGTCCACGCCGAGGCTCTCCCCGAGGCGCTCGCGTCGGCGGCGCTGAGCGGACCCCCGATCGCGGCATCGTAGGATCGCCTGGTGAGCGCCACTGACCTGGATCGCACCGGTGCCGACATCTCGTGGGATCTCGACCCGCTGGTCGATGGGCGTGGCGACGACGGCGTCACCGCGCTGCTCGACGACGCGGAACGCCGAGCCGAGGAGCTGAACGAGTACCGGGGCCGCGTTGGGGCGCTCAACGCCTCCGAGCTGGCCCAGTTGATGCAGCAGCTCGCGGCCATTGCCGAGCTGGTGGGCCGTGCCGGGTCGTACGCCGCGCTGCGGTTCTCGGTCGACACCACCGATCCGACGCGGGGCGCGCTCCTCGCGCAGGTCGAGGAGCGCTCGACCGCGATCTCGAACGAGCTGCTCTTCGTTGAGCTCGAATGGGCGGCGTCGCCCGACGAACGGGTCGCGGCCGTTATCGACGACGCCGCGTTGGCGTTCTGTCGACATCATCTCCTCTCGGTGCGGCGATACCGGCCGCACCTGCTGTCAGAGCCAGAGGAGCGGGTCCTCGCCGACAAGGGCGTCACCGGCCGGGGAGCCTGGTCACGGCTGTTCAGCGAGCAGACCTCCGTGATCACCGTCGACTTCGACGGTGGTCCGGTCGGGTTGGAAGAGGCCCTGTCCCGGCTGCAGTCCCCGGATCGGGACGTCCGCCAGGTCGCGGCGGAAGCGGTGACTGAGGCGCTCAGCCCCGGGCTCCGAACCCGAGGGTTCATCTTCAACACGTTGCTGGCCGACAAGGCGAGCGACGACCGGCTCCGCCACTTCCCGGACTGGCTCGCGAGCCGCAACCTCGACAACGAGGCGAGTGACGACTCGGTGCGGGCGCTCGTCGACGCGGTGACCAGCCGCTATGACATCCCGCAGCGCTGGTACACGCTGAAGGCGGGCCTGCTCGGGTTGCCCCGCCTGGCCGACTACGACCGGATGGCATCGATCGCGTCCGAAGACGCCGCGTTCGGGTGGAGTGAGGCCCGCGAACTGGTGCTGGACGCGTACGGCTCGTTCTCATCCGAGCTGGCCGACATCGCCCGTCGGTTCTTCGACCAGTCGTGGATCGACGCGCCGGTGCGGCCCGGGAAACGCCCGGGCGCGTTCTGCGCGTACACCGTTCCGTCGTTGCACCCCTATGTGCTGCTGAACTGGACCGGTCGGCGGCGCGACGTCCTCACACTGGCCCACGAGCTGGGCCACGG
>DAIPLE010000210.1:0-3989 GCA_036769425.1 Actinomycetota bacterium | reverse complement strand
CGCTCGGCGCCCGTGGCCGGGTGCGATCGCAGGGCCGCGGATCCGTCGCGTGCCGCCTGTGCACCGACCGCCGCGACGTGCTGCGCCGCACCGGTCAGGGCCCGGATCGCGTCGACGTTGCCCCCGGCGAGGGGGATGACCGACCAGGGAGCGAGGACCGGGTTGGTGGCGAGGCGGTGAGCGCTCGAGAAGTCCCGTTCGGCCTGCTGGAGTGCCGGCAGGCCCTGACCGCGGAGGAGTGAGTCGGCGTTCAGGTGGTTCCGGGCGCTCTGCAGCGTGTCGAGGCCGGAGCTGACCCGTTGACCCGCGAAGAAGATCAGCCCGGCGGTGGCGAGCAGCCAGGCGAGCAGAACCACGAGCGCGACGCGAAGCGCGGTGCGCAAGCGCGCGCGTGTGACCGGGTGGAGCTCAGGCAGCACCACCGGGAGTGTAGAAGCGGACCCTTCCCATCCTGCGCTCTTGTCGCGCCGCGCCGTAGTCTCCGCTCAGTGTCGACGAGCCTTGACGAGCTGCCGACCAAGGTCACGCCGTTCGTGTTGCGCGCCGCGGATTCGATGTGCCCGCGACGACTGGCGTCGGAGCTGCAGAGCGAGCCCGGGACGACGGACCCGGTCAACCGGGCGCGGGTTCGCAACGGGCTGCTCGACGCTGTCCGGACCTGGCACGCAACGGGCGAGTGGGTCGACACCCCGGGCCTGGTGGCCGAGGAGCGCGCCGTGATCAGGCAGGCCGCCCGCTGGTACGAGCACCACTTTCCCAACCGGGCGGTCGAGGTGACGCTTCCGATCGAGTCGCCGACCCCGCTCAGCCGCCGCCACCTGCTGCTCGGCGGCTGGGTCGACCTTGGCGTCGTCCACCCCGACGGGACACGAGAGCTCCGCCAGCTGTGGCTCCGGGGGACACCGGCGCCCACCGACCCGCTCGACGAGCCCGCGATCCGCCTGGCCGTGCTCCGGTTGGCGTGTGCCGGCTGGCTGTCGGGCCCGTTGCTCGTGACCGGTGTCGACCTCCTGAGCGGGTCGGTGACGAACGGTCGGGTAGGCGGAACCGACGAACTCGGAGTGTTCGCCGACTGGCTCGACGAGCGCGTCGAGCTCGCCCGGGGACGCGCCGATGCCGCCAACGCCGTTCCTGGACGGGACTGCGCCACGTGCCGGTTCGTGCCCCGCTGCCCCGCGCACGACGTTCGGGCATCGATGCTGACCCGGCGCGACGCACTGGTCCCCGGCCTGCTCTCGGTCTCACCGACGAGCCTGGCGACGTGGAACCGATGCGCACGGCAGTGGCGGGACCGCGCGCTGCTCAACCTCCCGGCGAGCGATCGCCAGGACGGCACCAGCCACGGCCTGCTGCTCCACCGCCTTCTGAATCTCGTGCATCGAACCGGCTCGTGTCACGACGCCGCCCATGTCGACGACGTGCTGAGCGCCCACGGCGCGGACGCGCGCACCCTCGACGAGGTTCGGCGCCATGCCGAGCGCTGCCCACTCGACGCCGAGCCGGTGGGTCACGAGGTCGAGTGGGTCCGCGCGTTTCCGGGTCCGCCGGTGTTCCTCGCCACGGCCCGCTTCGACGCCGTCTGGGCCCACGATGGGATCCTCGACGTCCGCGACTACAAGAGCGGACGCGTCGCGGAACATGCCGTCGGCCACGATCCTCAGGCGCAGCTGCAAGCCTGGGTCGCGGCGCCGCACGCCGCCGAACGGGGCCTGCGGCTCCAGCTTCGCTACGAGCACCTCGCGACCGAGGTCCTCGAGGACCCCGATCCCTGGGAGCCCACCGACGAGGACCTCGCCGCGGTGGAAGAGCAGCTCACCGTCGTCGTCGGCGCCATGTTGGCGGAGCGAGCGTTCGCCGGCGTCAACGACGCCGCGGTGTGCACCCACTGCGGATACCGCTCGATCTGTGACGAGAGCGCCGCGCCAGGCGTCCCGTCGTGGCCGCTCCCGACCGACCCCGAAGCCGGAGCCTGACCTCCGCTACCCGGACGGGTACGTTCGGTCGAGTGACGAACCCGCGCACCGCGGTGATCGTCGGTGTCGGGCAGTCCGAGCAGCGCCCCGACGACCCGACGGCCGCGCTCGAACCAATCGACCTGCTCGCCCGGGCGGCCCGGGCCGCCGATGCCGATGCGCAGGCATCGCTGCTGTCATCGGTCGACACCGTCGCTGTGGTGAGCATCGTCTCCTGGCCGTACTCCGATCCCGGGGCGCTCCTGAGCCGCCGTCTCGGACTCGGCGACGTGCGCCGAACGATGACATCCACCGTCGGCGGCAACAGCCCTCAACTCCTCCTCAACACCGTCGTCCCACACATCGAGGATGGGAGCGCCGATGTCGTGCTCCTCGGTGGCGCCGAGTGCGTCTACACCCGCTGGCGGGCTCGGCGCGAGCCAAAGGCGTGGCTCAACTGGACGACCGCGGACGACCCGGCCTGCCCGCTCGTCATCGGTGACACGCAGTCGCCGAGCAGCGACTACGAGCTCGCTCACGGCGCCGCGGCCCCCACCCAGATCTATCCGCTCTTCGAGACCGCGCTGCGCGCCACCGCCGGCCGAGGCGTCGACGAACATCAGGTCGCGACCAGCGAGCTGTGGTCCCGGTTCAGCGCGGTGGCGGCGACGAACCCTCACGCCTGGTCCCGTCAGACGTTGACGGCGGAGGAGATCCGCACCGTCACACCCGATAACCGCCTGGTGGCGTTCCCGTACCCCAAGCGGATGTGCGCCAACATCGACGTGGATCAAGCCGCGGCGATCCTGCTCTGTTCGTACGAGGCGGCGAAGGCTGCCGGTGTCCCCGACGACCGACTGGTCTTTCCCCGTTCGGGGGGCGACGCCCATGACCACCGCTTCTGGTCCGAACGAGCGCGGCTCGACGCGTCACCCGCCATCAGCGCCGCCGGTCGTGCCACGTTGACGGCCGGTGGTGTCACCGTCGACGACGTCGCCCGGTTCGATCTCTACTCGTGCTTCCCGTCCGCGGTGCAGATCGCGGCGCACGAACTCGGCCTGCCCCTCTCCGGCGGCGGGGACGACCGCCCGCTCACCGTCACCGGAGGTCTCGGGTTCGCCGGCGGTCCGGCCAACAACTACCCCACCCACGCCATCGCCGCGATGGTCGAGGCGTGCCGCGCCGACCCAGGCTCGGTCGGGTACGTGAGCGCCCTCGGGTGGTACGTAACCAAGCACTCAATCGGCTGCTACTCGACCACCCCTCCCCCCGACGGGTTCGGCCGAGTCGATCCCGGGTTGACGCAACGTTTCGTCGACGCCCAGCCTCGACGCGAGACCGCCGGTGCGTACGACGGATCTATGGCCGTCGAAGCGACCTCAGTCCTGTTCGAACGCGACGGCACACCGTCCCTCGCGATCCTGAGCGGGCTCACACCCGACGGTCGACGCGCCCTCGCCAACACCCGTGACCCCGACGTCATGGTCTCGCTGACCACGGAGCCGTGGGAGGGACGCACGGTGCGAGTCGCCACCGATGGCTCCACCAACCAGGTGAGCCCCTGAGCCGCCAGCCCCCGCGACCCGCGGGAGCGCTGCGCCAGCTCGGGCGTGGGCTCGCCGGCCGCTGTCCTCGGTGCGGATCGCGGGGCCTCTTCCACCGCTGGTTCCAAATGGTGGCGGTCTGCCCCTGCTGCGGCCTGCGCTTCGAGCGCGAGGAGGAGGGCTACTGGACCGGCGCCCTGGCCATGAACTTCGTGCTGACCGGCACCGTGTTCACCGTCGTGTTTATCGCCCTCGTGGCTGTGACCGCGCCGAACGTGCCGGTGTCGACCCTGCTGGCGGTCCTCGTCCCCATCACGGTCCTCGGTCCGCTCCTCGGTTACCCGATCTCGAAGACGTTGTGGGTGGCGATCGACCGGGTCTTCTTGGAGCGACTCAACCGAATGTGAAGGCGGTCCTCACGTCGGCTGCAGCTCGATCCGCAGCGTCAGCACTCCGTCCTCGAACTCCCAGCGGGCGTCACCGACCATCGAGA
>DAIPLE010000052.1:0-12258 GCA_036769425.1 Actinomycetota bacterium | reverse complement strand
ACCACCGCCTCCGCCGACGACACCCGCCGAGGCGCCGGTCCGTTGGGTCTTCTACACCTCGGGAACCACCGCCGACCCCAAAGGCGCCCAACACACCGACCACACGGTCAAGGCGTCAGCCGACGGCATGCTCGCGGCGCTGGAGATCCAACCCGACGACCGCTGCGGGATCGTCTTCCCGTTCACCCACATCGGCGGGATCACCTGGCTGTTCACCATGCTCATCACCGGCTGCACCGGCGTGTTCATCGAAGCCTTCGCGCCGGCGACCACGATCCCGATCCTCCAACGCGAAGGAACCACCCTCGCCGGTGCCGGCACCACGTTTCACCTCGCCTACCTCGCCGCCCAGCGCGACCATCCTGACGTGCCGCTCTTCCCGGCGGTGCGAGCCTTCCCCGGAGGCGCGGCGCCGAAGCCCCCGCAATTGCACTACCAGATGAAGACCGAGCTCGGTGGTGTCGGCATCGTCTCGGGCTACGGCCTCACCGAAGCGCCGATCCTCACCATGAACACCGTCCACGGCACCGACGAACAGCTCGCCGAGACCGAAGGACCACCCACCCCCGGGGTGGAGCTGCGCATCGTGAAGCTCGACGGGACACCCGCCGGACCCGATGAAGAGGGTGAGATTCGCGCCCAAGGCCCGCAGGTCTTCCGCGGGTACCTCGACCGATCGCTCGACGCCGATGCGTTCGATGCAGACGGTTGGATCCGGACCGGGGACCTCGGTGTCCTCCGAAGCGACCAACACATCCGCATCACCGGCCGGGTCAAGGACGTCATCATCCGCAAGGGTGAGACGATCTCGGCGAAAGAAGTCGAAGACCTCCTCTTCACCCACCCCCGAATCGCGGACGCGGCCGTCATCGGTCTGCCCGACCCCCGCCTCGGTGAGCGAAGCTGCGCCGTCATCGTCGGCGCCCCCGGCGTCGACCCGCCGACACTCGCGGAGATCTTCGACTTCCTCACCGGCGAAGGGCTCACGGTGCAGAAGGTCCCCGAGCAGCTCGAGGTGGTCGAGACACTGCCCCGCAACGCGTCGGGAAAGGTCCTCAAGCACGCCCTGCGCGCCGACTACGGCGAGCCGGCGCCGCGCTGATCGGCGCACCCCACCGGCTGATCCCGCGACGTGCTGGCGCCCGAAGGGCGGTCAGGGCGAGCAGGACCGAACGAAGGTGTCGAAGAGCGCCTGTTGTGTCGGGTCGGACCCCGCGGTGTCCTCGGGGTGCCATTGCACGCCGACGATCCAGGCATCACCGCCAATGAGCTCGATGCCTTCGACGATCCCGTCGGGAGCCACCGCCACCACCCGGATCTGCGAACCGAGGGTCGTGACCGTCTGATGGTGGTGTGACGACACCGTCGGGTTCGTCGTCCCCATCGCGTGGGCCAACTTCGAGTCGGGCTCGACGCACACCGCATGGAAGCGCGCCCCGTCCTCGACGCCCGGCACCCCGTGGTCCAACAGCCCGGGACGGCCGGTGATGTCCTGATCGAGCTTGGCTCCGAGCGCGACCGCGAGCACCTGGTGGCCGCGACAGATCGCCAACGTCGAGAGGTCCCGGGCGACCGCGGCGCGCACCAACGCCAACTCGCAGGCGTCGCGGCCCGCACTCACCCCATAGACCGTGTCGGTCGCCGCGTCGCCATAGGTCGCGGGGTCGAGGTCGCC
The DNA here is from genome assembly GCA_036769425.1 of Actinomycetota bacterium. Classification (GTDB taxonomy): domain Bacteria; phylum Actinomycetota; class Acidimicrobiia; order IMCC26256; family PALSA-555; genus PALSA-555. Next base: position 10,583 of record DAIPLE010000052.1, on the reverse strand, counting down.
GCCGCCGACGAGCAGGAGCCCATCGACGCGGGTGAGGACATCATCGACCGCGTCGTCGTCGAGCTCCGGGAGGAACAGCGCCTCCTGGGCCCCGGCCCGGCGGAGGGCATCGACGTACCGCGCGGGGAGTGCGACCCCGTCGTCGGCCCAGCCACGGACGCGACCGGGGCTGAGCCGCGGATACACCGGCACCGCGATGAACGGTCGGGCCATTCAGAACTGCTCGAAGCAGCGACGGCGCTCCCAGTCAGTCACAACCTTCCCGAAGGCAGCCCACTCCTGGCGCGCGGTGTTCACGAGGTGCTGGTGCACCGGCGCGCCGAACGCGTCGACGGCGAGCTTGCTGTCCTCGAGCTCGGTGATCGCATCGACGATGTTCGCCGGTACCCGCTCCACGCCGTCGCTCTCGTAGGCGTTGCCGTCGAACCGGGGCCCGGGGTCTTCTTGATGTTCGATCCCATGCAGCCCGGCGGCGATCGTCGCCGCGAACGCGAGATAGGGATTGCAGTCGGCGCCGGGAACGCGCGATTCGACTCGCAGGCTCGGCGGAGAGTGGCCGACGACGCGGAAGCCACAGGTGCGATTGTCCGAACCCCAGGCCAGCGCGGTTGGCGCCCAGGACTCGAGCTGGTAGCGCTTGTACGCGTTGACGGTGGGCGCGAACAGCCAGGTCAGCTCCCGGGTGTGGTGCACCAACCCACCGAGCCAGCCGCGGAACAGTGCGGAGTGGTGGTCTGACTCATCGTCGCTCCAGAACAGCGGATCGCCACCATTCTGCGCCCAGAGGCTCGAGTGGATGTGACACGATGATCCGCCCTCGTCCATCGCGTACTTGGCCATGAACGTGATCGAGCGTCCGTGCTGTCCGGCGATCTCCTTCGCACCGTTCTTGTAGATGACGTGCCGGTCGGCCATCTCGAGCGCGTCGGCGTAGCGCAGGTTGATCTCGTGCTGGCCCGGCCCGGCTTCTCCCTTCGAGAACTCGACCGGCACCCCGGCTCCGTCCATGCCGTTGCGGACCGCCCGGATCACGTACTCGTCGCGTGTCGTCTGCAAGATGTGATAGTCCTGCAAATACGGCGCGTGATAGGTCAGCCCGCTGAATCCCTTCGCTCGCGCCTGCTCGTAGGACTCCTCGAAGAGGTAGAACTCGAGCTCGGACCCGCATTTCACCTGGTATCCCAACGCCGCCGCCCGTTCGATCTGGCGTCGCAGCACCTGGCGGGGTGAGACCTCGACCGGATCACCGGTCTCGACGTCGACCAGGTCGCACAGGACGAGCGCCGTCTTCTCCAGCCACGGCACCTCCCGCAACGTTGCCAGGTCAGGCCGGCACAGGACGTCGCCGTAACCCTGATCCCAGTTGGCGAACTGGTAGCCCGGCAGTGGTGTCATGTCGACATCGACCGCGAGGAGGTAGTTGCAGACCTCGATGCCGTCGCGCAGCACCTGGTCGGAGAAGAAGTGGCCGGTCACCCGTTTGCCGACCAGGCGGCCCTGCAGGTCGGCGAACGCGACGAGCACCGTATCGATCTCCTCGTCGCCGATGCGACGCTCCAGCGTCGCTGCGTCGAGTCGTCCTCGATCCATGCGTGGCCCTCCTGACTGGCCGTTCATCCTCTCACGCCCGCGTCCGGGCGCGACTGGGGATCGACGGCCGTGACGGCTACTCCGGGGTCACGTACGCCGCGCTGATGCCCCCGTCGACGACCAGCGACGCGCCGGTCATGAACGACGAGTCGTCCGAGGCGAGGAACAATGCCGCTCGCGCGACCTCCTCGGCCCGCCCCGGTCGTCCCATCGGAATGTGCACCAGCCGTCGACGGGCCCACTCCGGGTCGTCGAGCAGCTCGGCGAGCAAGGGCGTCTCGATCGGTCCCGGACACAACGCGTTGGCGCGGATCCCACGCCGCGAGTACTCGATCGCCAGCTCGCGGGTCAGGGCGAGCACGCCACCCTTGCTGGCGGTGTAGGCCACCTGGGGCGTCGCCGAACCCATCAACGCCACGAGCGACGACACGTTCACGATCGACCCGCCACCCGAGTCGAGCATCGCGGGGACACCGAACCGGCAGCCCAGCCACACCCCCTTGAGGTTCACGTCCATCACGCGATCCCACGTGGCCTCGGGCGTGTCGGTCACCCCGGCGTCATCACCCGGGAAGATCCCGGCGTTGTTGTAGAGCACGTGCAGCGCCCCGTATCGCTTCATCGCCGCGTCGACCATCGAGGAGACCTGGTCCGCCTCCGAGACGTCGACCTGCACGAAGATCGCGTCGCCGCCCGCGTCACGCACCGAGTCGACGGTCAATGCACCGCCCGCCTCCACCGCGTCGGCGACGACGATCCGGGCACCCTCCGACGCGAACAGCAGCGCCGCGGCTCGCCCCATGCCGTTCCCGGCCCCGGTGATGAGGGCGACCTTGTCTTCCAGGCGGCGCGGTGTCGACATCCCCGTATGCTGCCCCGCGTGGGGCGCCCGGGCCATCTGTCGAACCGCCAGTTTTCGCCCGGCTGGCCTTCGCGACCCATGACCAGAGGCTCGCAGTGAGCGCCGGTCCGGGTGTGTCGATCACGATCTCGGGGTTGTCGCGCCTATTCGGCGACGACTTGAGCGCCGTGATCGAGGTGGCCCGCGTCGCCGACGAAGCCGGTGTCCACCAGCTCGTCCTGGCGGATCACCTCGCCATCGGGCCTCGAACGGACCGGTACCCGTTCGGCACCTTCCCGTACCCGCCGTCGGAGCCGTGGCTCGAGCCGCTCACCACCCTCTCGGCGATCGCCGGTGCCACCGAGCGGGTCCGCCTCGGTACGGGCGTGCTCATCGCGCCACTCCGCCCGGCGTTGCTCCTCGCCAAGACCGCCGCGACCCTCGACGTGCTCAGCGGCGGACGAGTCGACCTCGGCGTCGGCACGGGATGGCAGCGCGAAGAGTTCACCGACCCCGCCCAGCCGTTCCCGGGACGAGGCTCGCGACTCGACGACACCGTCCGTGCCTGTCAGGCCCTTTGGAACCAGCCCCCTCCGGTTTCGTTCACGTCGCCGACGGTCACGTTCAGCGAGCTGTGGTGCGAACCGCGTCCCCACCAGGCGGGGGGCATCCCCGTCTGGTTCGGCGGGGGCCCGACGGAGGCGACCGCCCGCCGCATCGCCGCGCTCGGCGACGGCTGGCTCCCCGTCGGCGTGATGCCCTTCGATGAGCTGACCGCAGGCATCGAGAAGATCCGGGCCGCCTACCGCGAGGCCGGCCGCGACCCGGCCGCGCTCGGCGTCCGCGCCGGCATCGCGGTCACCACCCACGACGATGGGCGTCTCGACTTGACCCGGACGTTGGAGGACGTCCCGCGTCTCGCCGCCGCGGGCGTCACCCTCATCTCGCTCTCGCTCGGCCGGTTCCTGCGAGGCCGCGGTGACGTCGCGCCCTTCCTAAGAGAGGTCGCCGCGGCGTTCCGATAGCCCTCGGCGCGTACGCTCGCCCGGTGCTTCCCCCGCTCCGGCGCGGCCTAAGCGTCTTCGCGCTCGCCGCGCTCCTCGTCAGCGTGGCGCCGAACGGCGCCCCACCCGCGTCGGCTGCCTCGGCGGCGCCCCATTCCACCCTTCGGTGGACGCCGTGCGGTGGCGGCGTGGAATGCGCCCGCCTCAAGGTCCCGCTCGACGACACGGTCTCCCGCGGCCCGACGATCAGTCTCGCGATCGCCCGCGTCCGGGCCCGAGATCCTCAGCGCCGCATCGGATCCCTCGTCGTGAACCCGGGTGGCCCGGGCGCGTCCGGGATCCAGTTTCTGCGCGGCAGCTCCGACAGCCTGCCGGGGACCATCCGCGACCGGTTCGACCTCGTGAGCTTCGATCCGCGCGGGACGGGCGCGAGCGCGCCGGTGGAGTGCACCCCGAACCTCGATTCGCTGTACAACCTCGAATTCGCGCCGCGGAACGACGCGGCTCGCCAGGCCCTCGAGGCCGGCGTGCGCGCGTTCATCGCCCAGTGTCAGGCGAAAGCCGGCGCGGAGCTCCCCTACGTGTCGACCGAGCGGGCGGCGCGCGACATGGACCGGATCCGGGCCGCGCTCGGTGACCCACGCCTCACCTACCTCGGATACTCGTACGGCACCTACCTCGGCTCCCTCTACGCCGACCGGTACCCCACCCACGTCCGGGCGATGGTGCTCGACGGCGCCGTCGACCCCGCGTTGGACGCCGCCGCGCAGCAGATTCAGCAGGCCCAGGGCTTCGAACGCGACCTCGACCTGTTCCTCCAGTCCTGCGCCACCGACACCACCTGCTCCTTCCACCGTGGCGGCAACACCGCCGCCGCCTACGACGCCCTGCGCGCCCGCGTCGGGGCCACGCCGGTCCCCGCGGGCGGGGCCGAGAAGGGGCGGTCGCTCAACGGGACCGAGTTCGATATCGGGGTCACGCAGTTTCTGTATTCCGGCCAGCCGGCGTGGCCGCAACTCGCCCAGGCGCTGGATGCCGCTGACACCGGCGACGGCGGCGCGCTGTTGACCCAGTCCGACATGTACACGGGCCGCCACGGCGACGGCACCTACGACCAGTCCCAGGACGCGTTCCTCGCGATCGGGTGCCTCGACGGACCCGACGTCGGTGGGTTGGCGGGGCTGCGCACCATCGAGGAGCAGGCGGCGCAGGTCGCGCCCCGCGTCGGACGCTCGGTCGTCAACAACAGCCTGGCGTGCGCCCTGTGGCCGGTCCCGGTTCAGACCCCGCCGTTGCCCCACGCCGTCGGGGCGGGACCGATCGTCGTCGTCGGCAACACCGACGACCCGGCGACGCCGCTGGCCTGGGCGACCGGTCTCTCCCATGAGCTGCAGTCAGCGGTGCTGCTCACCGTCGGCAGCGCGAAGCACACCTCGTACGCGTCGGGCAACGCGTGCGTCGACGCCGCGATCGACCAGTATCTCATCGAAGGCCGCCCTCCCGCGGCTGGGACGCGCTGCTGACCCGGCGCGCGAGCCCCAACCCCGGCCGATCTGACGCTTCGTCAGGACCGGGCGTACGCTCCCGCGCCGATGGACCTGCGACTCTCGGAATCCGACGAAGCGTTCCGCGCCGAGCTGCAGTCCTGGCTCCACCGCGAGCTCCCTCGGCTTCCGCCCGCGCCAGCCCGGGAGGATTGGCCGGCCCGGGTTCGCTATGACACCGACTGGCAGCGGCGGCTCTTCGACGCCGGCTACGCCGGGATGAGCTGGCCGCAGGCCTACGGCGGCCGTGACGCGACGCCCACGGAGCAGCTCATCTTCCTGGAGGAGACCACCCGCGCCGAGGCTCCGTACGTCGGCGTCAACTTCGTCGGCAATCTGCACGCGGGCCCGACCTTGATCGCTGAAGGCAGTGAAGCGCAGAAGGCCGAGCACCTTCCGCGAATCCTCCGAGGAGACGAGGTCTGGTGCCAGTGCTTCTCGGAGCCGGAAGCCGGCTCGGACCTCGCCGGGCTTCGCACCCGCGCCGTACGTGACGGCGACGACTATGTCGTCACCGGCCAGAAGATCTGGTGCTCATTCGGCCATGTCGGCGAGTTCGGGGAACTGCTGGTCCGCACCGACCCCGAAGCGTCGAAGCACCGCGGCATCTCGTGGCTCATCCTCCCGATGGACCGCCCGGGCATCGACGTCCGTCCCATCGAGACCCTGCTCGGATCCTCGGAGTTCTGCGAGGTGTTCCTCGACGAGGTACGCGTCCCCGTCGCCAACCGGGTCGGAGCCGAGAACGACGGATGGCGAGTCACGAACGTCACCCTCTCCTTTGAGCGGGGGACGGCGTTCGTGAGCGAGATGGTCGACGCCCGGCGCCTCGCGGAGGAGCTGCGACCCATCGTCCACGATCCCGCCGAACGCCGAGAGCTCGGCCATGTCGTCGCCGCGCTGGATGCCCTCTGGGCGTTGACGCAACGCAATGTGACCCAGGCCGGCCACGGCACACCCGGACCCGGGGCGCTCATGTTCAAGCTCGCGTACTCCGAAGCTCGCGACCGGCTCGGTGAGCTCTCGATGCGGGTGCTCGGCCGCGGCGCGCTCGACGTCCACGACTACCGGGTGGAGGAACGCCTCCGCACCCTGTCGATCCCGATCGCCGCCGGCACGTCCCAGATTCAGCGCAACATCATCGGGGAGCGTCTTCTCGGTCTCCCGAAGGAGAAGATCTGGGCGTGACCGCCTCGCGCCGAGATCGACGGGCGACGCGCCGAGTCCCTCCCGGAGGGCCGCGGTGAATTTCGACCTGTCCGAGGACCAGCTGGCCCTGCGCGACGGTGTGCGACGGCTCTGCCAAGGCCGGTTCGACATGGTGCGGGTGCGGAAGGGCTTCGACCGGGGCGTGTTCGCCGAGCTCGCCGACGCGGGTGTGTTCTCCCTGCGGACCGACGGGTTCGGGTGGACCGACGTCTCGATCGCGTTTCAGGAGCTCGGTCGCGCGCTCGTCCCGGGTCCGCTCGCCTGGTCGCATCTTGCCCACGGACACCTCGATGGTGTGGTTGGCGGCATTGAACGACCCGCACCCGGCGTGCCGATCCTCGTCGAGCATCCCGACGCGATCGACGCCCTCGCCGTGATCGACGACGATGGCATCATCGTCGTCAGATCCGACGAGCTCGGGGCGGTCACGGCCCTCGACTGGCCGCTCGACCCGCTCACCCCGGTCAGCCGCGTCGACGCCCTCCCGGATGGTCGACGGGTCGGCGATCCCGGACTCGCACGAGCGTGGCGACAAGGGGGCGCGCTGCTCACCGCGGCGTACCAAGTCGGGATGGCCCAGGCCTGCGTGGATCAGGCGGCCGGCTACGCGCTCGAGCGGCACCAGTTCGCGCGGCCCATCGGGTCGTTCCAAGCCGTGAAGCATCTCCTCGCCGACATGGCCGTACGCGCCGAGGTGGCGCGCGCCGCGGTCGACGCCGCGGCGTGCGTCGTCGACGACCCGGCCGCCGGCGACGCGGTCCGGGCGGTCAGTGGCGCGAAGCTCATCGCGGGGGAGGCCGCGCTCCAGAACGCGAAGGGATCGCTCCAGGTGCATGGCGGGATGGGTTTCACCTGGGACGTCGACGTCCACCTGTACCTGAAGCGGGCCTGGGTCCTCGACACCGTCTTCGGGACACCAGACGAGCACGCCGACGCGGTCGTGTCCTCGTGAGCGACTGGCAGCCGCTGCTCGACGACTTCGACGCCCGGCAGGCCGCGGCGCGAGCGATGGGCGGCGAGGACCGCCTCGCTCGACACCGCACCCCCGGCCGACTCGACGCCCGCGCCCGGATCGAACGACTCTTCGACGCCGAGACGTTCGTCGAGCTCGGCACCCTCGTCGGGGCAGTTCACCGCGGCGTCACCCCACCCGCGCCCGCCGACGGACTGGTGGCCGGGCACGGTCTGGTCGACGGGCGACCGGTGCTCGCGGGCGCCGAGGACTTCACCGTCATGGGCGGCTCGATCGGTCATGGCACCGGCGCCAAGCGTCAGCGGCTCGCCGAGCTGGCGGGCCGGGAACGCGTCCCGCTGGTGATGCTGCTGGAAGGGGCGGGGGAGCGCACCCAGAACGCGTTCGAACGCCGTGGCCGTGCCCCGAACGACCTCCAGACCCTCGCCCGATTGAGCGGCCTCGTGCCCATGGTCTGTGTCGTCATGGGCTCCTCCGCCGGTCACGGCGCGCTGACCGCACCGCTGATGGACCTCGTGGTCATGGTCGAAGGCGCGGCGCTGTTCTCCGCTGGGCCTCCCCTCGTGAAATCCTCGGTCGGCGAAGACGTCACGAAGGAGGAGCTCGGCGGGACGGCCATCCACACCACGGTCAGCGGCGTGGCGCACAACGCCGCGGCCGACGACACCGAGGCCCTGGACCTCGTCCGCCGGTACCTGTCGTACTTCCCGTCGAACGCGTGGACCCACCCGCCGTCGCTCCCGTCGACCGACGGTCTCCGATCCGTCCCCGAGCTGGTCGACATCATCCCGGCTGATCCCCGGCGGGCCTATGAGATCCGACGGGTCATCGAGGTCCTCGTCGACCACGGCTCCGATCAAGAGATCGAGCCCGGCTACGGCCGGACCATCGTCACCACCCTCGCCCGCCTCGGCGGGGTACCCGTCGCGGTCGTCGCCAACCAGCCGGCGGTGAAGGCCGGCTCCATCGACGCTGACGGCGCGGACAAGGCAACCCACTTCCTCGGTGTCGCCGCGGCCTTCCATCTTCCCGTCGTCTTCCTGGCCGACAATCCGGGCGTGCTCGCGGGGAGCGCCTCGGAGCGGGCGGGGATCCTTCGACATGCGGCTCGGATGTTCGCGGCGCAGGCCCGGGTGGCCTCACCGAAGCTGCATGTGACTCTCCGCAAGGCCTACGGCTTCGGGAGCTCGTTGATGGCGATGAACCCGTTTGACGATCAGACCGTCTCGCTGGCGCTCCCGGGCGCGCGGCTGGGAGCCATGCCCGCCGCGGGGGGAGCCGACGTCGCCGGGATCGATGCCGACAGCCGGGCGGTGCTCCAGCACGCCGAGCTCGGTGGCGCCTACTCCGCCGCGGACACGATGAGCTTCGACGAGATCGTCGCACCGAGCCAGCTGCGCGACGCGCTGCTCAACGCGATGCGGCTCACGACCGCGCGGCGCCAGCTCTCGGTCCGACCGGTCCGCCGGCCCGGGGTGCTGCCGTAGCCGCGGGTCGTCGCGTCACGACGCGACGAGAAATTTGGGTTCGACGACGATGTCCGTCGAGAGACTGTTCGCGATGAAGCACTCGCGGTGTGCCACCTCGACCAGGTGCGTCAACCGCGACTCGGCAACGTCACCACGAACGGTGATCTGCGGGCGCAACACGATCCGGGTAATCCGCATCGGCCGGACCGCCTCGGGCATCTCGCCGTCGGCGTCATCTCGATAGTCGACCACGTCAACTCGAGCCCGCGCCGCGACCGCGAGGAACGTCAGCAGCTGACACGACGAGGCCGCGAGCACCACCAACGCCTCGGGGTTCCAGCGGCCCGCGTCGCCCCGGAACTCCGGATCCGACGACAGGTCCACGGTGGTCTGCGCCGGCGGTGCCGAGCCCGTATGCGAACGGTCGTAGCCCTCATATCCGGCCGCGGTCGAGCCCGACCACGCGCACGTGGTCGCATACCGGTGCACGCTCCCGCTCACCCGACCTCTCGTAACACGACTCTCGCTACGCTCCCATCGTGACAGGTTCCCGACACGACCTCGGGCTGACCCACGTCGCGCTCCCCATCGCCGATGCCGTCCGCAGCACCGCGTTCTACGAGCGCTTCGCCGGCATGCAGGTCGTACATGAGCGAACCGACAGCCAGACCGGCACTCGCGTGGTCTGGCTCAGTGACCTGACTCGGCCGTTCGTCATCGTCCTCATCGAGTCCCCGGTCTCGCACACCTTGGGCGGCTTCGCCCACCTCGGCGTCGGCTGCACCAGCCGGGCCGAGGTCGACGCCCGCGCCGACGCGGCCCGCGCCGCCGGCCATGACGTGCTCGGCCCCTTCGACGACGGACCTCCGGTCGGATACTGGACGATCATCGCCGACCCTGACGGCCACAACCTCGAGCTGTCCCACGGCCAGGACGTCGCGTTCACCGTCACTCAGCACGAACCGGGCTCGCCGACACCGACCTGAACCCGCTCGACGTTCGCCGACGGCCGTCGCAAGACCTGACACTAATGTCAGCCTCCGTGAAGACCGCCTCTGGCACCACCGTCCTCGACGCGCTCGCGCACCGCCTCGCGACCGACCCCGACGGCCCATACCTGGACTTCGCGGGCACCGTGCTCAGCGCCCGGGACGTCGACGCGTCGAGCGACCGCCTCGCGCATGCCCTCGCCCGGCTCGGAGTGCAGCGCGGCGACCGGGTGGCGACGCTCCTCGAGAACAGCCCGGAGCAGGTCGTGTCCTTCTTCGGCACGTTGAAGCTCGGCGCCATCCAAGTCCCGATCAACACCGCGTACAAGGGGGAGTTCCTCCGTCATCAGCTCGCCGATTCCGGCGCCCGGGTCGTGATCGTGCAGGGCGATTTTGCGTCTCGGGTCGCGGTGGTGACGCACCCCACGCTTCCCGAGCTGCGCGCCGTCATCGTCACCGGGGAGCCCGACACCCCGATTCCAGACGTCCCCGTCCACGCCTGGACCACGGTGCTCGACGACGCGCCCAGCGGTCCACCGCCCCCCGCGGGCGTGGCCCCCGCCGATCTGGCGTGCTTCATCTACACCGCCGGGACGACCGGTCCATCGAAAGGGTGCATGCTCCCGCACAACTACATCGTCTGCCTCGCCGACCAGATTGCTCGGGCATGGCAGCGCCGCCCCGACGATGTGGTGCTCACCCCGCTTCCGTTGTTTCACTTCAATGCCATCTCAATCTGTGTGGTCGGCACCCTCGTGACCGGAGGGACTGCCGGCATCACCCGACGGTTCTCGGTCTCGCAGTTCTGGCCCGAGGTCCAGCGCACGAAGGCGACGATCGTGTCGCTGCTCGGCTCGCTCGCCATCCTCATCGCCGACGCCGCCGATCACCCCGACCAGCCTGGACACCGACTACGGCTGTGTGCGGCGGCTCCGATCCCTCCCGACACCGACCGCATCTGGCG
>DAIPLE010000209.1:0-3993 GCA_036769425.1 Actinomycetota bacterium | reverse complement strand
CCAACCACCCCTGGCTCAACCCGATGACCCTCGACACGGTGTTCACGACGGTCACGCCGAGCTCGACCAACACCGTCCGTCCGTTGGCGCCGTACCCCGCGCCCACGTCGCCGGTGAGCGCCAAGTCTTTCGGTGACACCCAGACCCGGCTCGCGGCGTTCGGAACGTTGGTTGGACCGAGCGACGCCCGAGTCGGGCGCGCCGAGCGGCTGTTGTTGTCCTCGTTGTCGGCGGACTGGTCCGGTGCCGTCGGCGCGGTCCAGGCCCGCAGTGAGCTGGTCGGCGTCAACGCCATCATCGACGACTTCTTGAGCCGAATCCGGGTGCCGGCTCCCGGCACGATCACGTTGACGGCCCGCTCGGGTGCCGTTCCGATCACCTTCCGGAACGACACCGGCCAGCCTGTTCGTGTGCTCGTGGCGCTCCGCAGCAACAAGCTCGACTTCCCACAGGGATCGGTGCAGACGTTCGCGCTTCCGACGCGGAGCGTGACGGTGCGCTTCGAGGTGCGGTCGCGTACGTCGGGCACCTTCCCGCTCGAGATGAGTGTCCGGTCGGCTGACGGGTCGCTCCGTATCGCCGAGGGCCGGTTCAAGGTTCGGTCCACGGTGGTGAGCACGGTCGGCGTGGCGTTGGCCGCGGGCGCGGCGTTCTTCCTCGCCGCGTGGTGGATCTTCGAGATCCGCCGGCGGCGGCGGGCCCGGGCAGGGTCCGGCGCGTGAGCCCCCGCGGGCGCGGTCGCGGCGTCCGTCCGCACGACACGGGCCGACTCCTCCGATCGAGCGTCGTCGTCGGGGTCGGCACCGGGCTGTCGCGGGTGACGGGTCTGCTGTGGCGCGCGGCCGCGGCGTACGCGATCGGGATCACCGCGTTGTCGGGGACCTACGCGTTCGCGAACGAGACCCCGAACATGCTCTACGAGCTGATCGTGGGCGGGGTGCTGACCGCCACCCTCGTCCCGCAGTTCGTCCGCCACTTCCAAGACGATGACGATGAGGCCACCAGCGCGGTCGTCACGGTCTCGATGTTGTTGCTGATCGGGGTGGCGATCCTCGGGGTGCTGCTCGCCCCGTTCGTCGCCGACCTGTTGACCCTGCGAGTGACGGGTTCCCAGCAGGGGGCGCAACGCCAGCTGGCGACCGATCTGCTGCGGCTCTTCATGCCCCAGATCGTGTTCTACGGCTTCACGGCCCTCGCCACCGCCCTCCTGCAGGCACGGCGACGGTTCGCGGCTGCGGCCTTCGCACCGATCTTGAACAACGTCGTGCTCATCGGGCTGTTCCTCGCGCTTCCTCGGCTCGCGGGACGCCCGATCACCGTGGCCCGGGTCCTGAACGACACACCGCTGCTGTTGTTCCTCGGACTTGGAACCACCGCGGGCATCGCCGCGATGGCACTCGCCCTGGTGCCGGCGCTGCGCGGCGCGCGGGTGCATCTTCGGTTCTTGGCCGCGTGGCGTCACCGGGCGGTCGGGATCGTGGTGCGCCTGTCCGGGTGGACGATCGGATATGTGATCGCGAACCAGATCGCGCTGTGGGTCGTGCTGGTGCTCGCTAACGGCCAGCCGGGGGGTCCCGCGGCCTATCTGCTGGCGTACACGCTCTTCCAGCTCCCACACGGATTGTTCGCGGTGTCGATCATGACGACCGCGGGCCCCGAGCTCGCGGCGGCGGCCCGTGATCTTCCGGCGCTACGCCATCGGTTCGCGCGCGCGTTGCGGCTCGTGTTGACCGTCGTCATCCCGTCGGCGGCGCTCGCCGTCGCTTTGGCGCGCCCGGTCGTGGTCGCGTTGCTGCAGCGGGGCGCGTTCTCGGGTGCCGACTCGGCGCTCGTCGCGCACACCCTGGTTGGCTTCGCGGTGGGATTGCCGTTCTTCTCGGTGTACCTCTTCTCGCTGCGCGCCTTCTACTCGCTGGAGGACACCCGAACCCCCTTCGTGATCAACTGCGTGGAGAACGCGGTGAACATCGGCTTGGCCCTGGCGTTCATCGGGCCGTTCGGCATCGCCGGGCTCGGCTACGCGTTCTCGGGCGCGTACGCCGTCGCCGCCGTCGTGACCCTCGGGGTGCTGAGCCGTCGGATCGGTGGCCTCCAGGGAAGGGGCATCGAGACGAGCTTCATCAAGGTCGGCGTTGCGAGCGCGGCCGCCGGGACCGCGGCGTGGTTCGCGGCGGGGGCGATCGGTTGGGCCGGCGGGACCCGCGCTGTGGGGGCGACCGTCGTCGGTGCCGCCGTCGGGCTCGCCGGGATCGCCGCCGGGCTCAGTCTCACCGGGGTCGAGGAATGGCGGGACCTGCGGGGCAGCTTCGGGCCGGGCCGTCGCCGAAGGGGCGGCCGGCGCGCCGGCGTGGGACGATGAAGCCGACCGCATCGGGACCAGGAGGCCACCCGTGCCAGTCCGAATCGTCACTGACAGCGCCTGTGATCTACCGGACGCGGTCGTCGCGGAGCTGGGAATCGAGATCGTCCCCCTCACGATCCGGTTCGGATCCGAGGAGCTCGTCGACCGCGAGGAGCTGACGAACCAGGCGTTCTGGCAGCGGCTCGCGACCGCGCCGACGCTCCCCGAGACCGCGGCGCCCTCGGCGGGCGCGTTCGCCGCTCGGTTCCGGGCGTTGAGCGACGCCGGCGCGGACGGGATCGTCTGCATCAACTTGTCGTCGCGTCTGTCGGCCACCATGCAGGCGGCGCAGGTCGCGGCGCCATCTGTCGCCGAGCAGTGCCGGGTCGAGGTGATCGATTCGCTCACCGCCTCGATGGGTCTCGGGAACCTCTGCATCGCGGCGGCGAAGCGGGCCGCAGCCGGCGCGCCGGTGGATGAGATCGTCACCGAGGTCACCGACCGCCGCGACCGGACCCGGCTCTTCGGGACGCTCGACACCCTGGAGTTCTTGAAGAAGGGTGGTCGCATCGGCAACGCCCGGGCGTTGCTGGGCTCGATGCTGGCCGTGAAGCCCGTCGTCGAGATCCGCGACGGCGTCGTCGAGGAGGCCGGCAAGGTCCGGACCCGTTCGAAGGCGCTCCGGCTCCTCGCCGACAAGGTCCATGAAGGCTCGGTCGAGGACGTCGCGGTGCTCCACGGAGACGCCCGCGACATCGACGAGTTCCTCGACCTGATTGACGATGTCGCTCCCCGCGACAAGATCGTGGTGGGGGCGGTCGGGCCGGTGATCGGGACCCACGCCGGTCCCGGGGTGCTCGGCGTCACGTACCAGATCGCCGACTAGCGCCGTCCGCGGCGGCTTCGCCCCGCCCCGCTGGGTAGCGTGAGCGCGGTGTCTGATCCTGCCGCGCCCGGTCGTGTGCTCGGCGGTCGGTACCGGCTCGTGAGCCTCCTCGCCCGCGGTGGGATGGCCACGGTCTGGGTCAGCCAGGACACGCTGCTGGACCGGCGCGTCGCGGTCAAGACGTTGCACCCAGAGCTGTCGGGGGATGCTGGACTGCGAAGCCGGTTCCGGCACGAGGCCGTCGCCGCGGCCCGACTCAGCAGCCCGGGGATCGTCGCCACCTATGACACCGGAGAGGACGGCGGCGTCGGATACATCGTCATGGAGTTCGTGGACGGCCCGAACCTGCGGCGAGGCCTCGACGAACGCGGCCCGCTGCCGATCGCCGACACCGCCCGGATCGGGCGGGAGGTCGCCACGGCACTCGAGCACGCCCACCGCCAGGGCGTCATCCACCGGGATATAAAACCGGCCAACGTCCTCGTCCCACCGGGCGGGCCCGTCAAGGTCACCGACTTCGGCATCGCCAAGGCTGGCGGCAGCGAGCTCACCCGCACCGGCACCGTGGTTGGCACCGCCCGCTACCTGGCCCCCGAGCAGCTCCGCGGCGAGCCAGTCGACGCCCGCACCGACATCTACGCCCTCGGCCTCGTCCTCTACGAGATGCTCACCGGCGAGCTCCCGTTCCACGGCGACACCGAGATGGCCATCTCCCTTGCTCGGCTCAGCGTGGCCCCGGCCCCCGTCGGGATCGGCCGGCCCGACA